>DLOX01000179.1 GCA_002478575.1 Sphingomonadales bacterium UBA7473
CACCCAGTTTCGGATTGCGCCGAGATAATTGCCAAGGTGAAGATTGCCCGTAGGCTGAATGCCCGAAAGAACACGCATCAGGCTTCACTCCCCTTCTTACGGCGCAAGAGGATGAGGACATCATCCTTGTTGATCGCGCCAATCACCCAGCCGACGGCAAAATAGACAAGGCCTCCGGCCCCCACCATCGCGCCCAAGCCAATCACTTTGAAGGTGCGGCCTGCCTCCATCCAATCGGCAAGCAGCATATTGAGCGCATAAAGCGTGGCACCCATGGCAACCGCTGCAATCACTTGACGGCCAACCCGGAAGGCAACGCCGCCCGACAAACTATAGTGGCCGCGACTATGGAGCAGGCCATAAAGCACCAGCATATTGATCCAGGCACTGATCGCGGTGCTTAGAGGGAGTGCAACAAGGCCCAACGTCGGCACTAGGATGAAGTTGGACAAGACGCCAATGACCAAGGCGGCAACACCAATGATCACGGGCGTGCGCACATCCTTGCGGGCATAGAAGCCGGGGGTCAGCACCTTGATCAGCACATAGGCAGGAAGACCCGCCACCAGCGTCGCCAGCACGAGCGCGGTATTGGCAGCATCAGCCGCTGTCATCTTGCCACCTTCGAACAGGACGGACGCAATCGGGCCAGACAGTGCCATTAGTCCAACGGTCGCAGGCAAGGTGAGAAGCATCGCCAGATCAAAGGCGCGGCCTTGGATGGAGGCGGCTTCATCACCTTCGCCACGATCTATGGCCCGGCTGATGGAAGGGAGGATCGCGGTCCCCAAGGCCGAACCAATGATCGCCAGAGGCAATTGGTTCAGCCGATCCGCTTGACCTAGATAAACCAAGGCGCCGGGGATGCGGGTCGCGAAATAGGCGTAGAAAAACTGGCTGAGATAATAGATCCCACCGGCAAGCGTCGCGGGCAGAATGAGGATCACAAGCTCTTTGACAGCAGGCGTCATCTTCGGTCGGCGAAAGCTCAATGACACTCCGGCCTTGATCATGCTTCTCCAAAGAAGAGCGAGTTGCAAAACGCCGCCAACCAGCACAGCATAAGCCATAGCCCGCGCTGTGCCCATTCCGCCCTCTGGAAAGAAGAGCAACGCCCCGACCAAAGCCACATTCAACAAAGACGGCGCGAAAGCCGCCGCCGTAAAGCGGTCGAGCGAATTGACCACACCTGACGCCAGCGAGACAAGGCAGATCATCACCATATAGGGCATAGTGATGCGGGTGAGTTCAATCGCGCTGGCCATCCGACTATCGCTGCCTGCCCATTCATCGGGCGCAATGATGCCGATAAGCAACGGCATGGCGATCATGAAGATGGCTGTGATCAGCATCAGTGTTGGCGCGAAGACGGCTAGCACTTCTTCCGTGAAAGCTTTGGCATCGTCGATCCCGTTCCCGCCGTTTAGCCGCTTGGAAAAGAGCGGTACGAAGCCGCTGGAAAAAGCCCCTTCACCAAATAAGCGGCGGAAGAGATTGGGAATGAGGAACGCGAGCGCGAAGACTTCTGCGGCTGGCCCTGCACCCAGCACACGCGCCGCCAAAATCTCACGCGCAAAGCCAAGGACGCGGCTGACCATCGTCAGCCCGCCAATCGTTCCCATCACTTTGCCAAGGTTCATGCGATCACGCCCCTGAGGCAAAAACCTGAAAGATCAGGCATTGCCTTCTGGTTGCGCCAGCTGCGCGGCGTTTGATTCGGCCTGCGCCATATAAAGCGCGGCAAAATCAATCGGATCGAGCATCAAGGGCGGGAAGCCGCCATCGCGCACGACATCAGCGACAACACGGCGGGCGAAGGGGAAAAGCAAACGCGGCGCTTCAGCGAGCAAGAAAGGCTGAACCTGATCTTCTGGGATGTTGCGCAAGCCAAAAAGACCCGCATAAGAAAGCTCGACTTGGAAGGCGACTTTATCTGCAGCCGCCGCACGAATGTCGATCTTCAAGATCACTTCATGCACGTCGTCACCCGCTTCATTGGCGCCAATGTTGAACTGGACATCAATCTGAGGCTGACCCTGCCATTGATACACAGCTGGCGCATTTGGATTTTCGAACGACAGATCCTTAATATATTGCAGGATCAGGCCCGCTGCTGGGCTATTGTCTTCGCCATTGGGCAGCGGTGCATCATTTTCGTCAGCCATGAAAGTCTATGTCCTAAAAGTTGGTGTCAGATATTGGCGCTGCGCCTAGCAGCGGGCGGAAGGAAGGGCAATGCCCGGCTATACCGACACTCGCCGCCGCCAATTGATCGCACGGACCAACCGTTCGTGAAGCTTGGGCGTGATTGGATAAAAGGAAATGGCGATGCCAGCCCCCAAGGCCATGGCGGATGGGAAGGCAAGCATGATCAGTTTTAGCTCTTCCAATGTCTGCGGGCTCTGTGCTTGGTTGGCGACATAGCCGATGGACTCAAGCACTTCGCCCAGCCCAGCCGCGGCTAAGCCTAACGCACCCTTTTGAATGAGCGAGACGAAGCCAAAGATTGCTCCTTCGCTCCGAATGCCAGATCGCCATTCGCCATATTCGACAGTGTCTGGCATCATCGCCCAAAAGCCGAGATAGCCAGCCCCGCCGCCTACGCCCAAGATCATCATTATCGGAATGATGAAATAAGGATCAGGCGGCGCAAACCAGAACGCCGCATAGCCGAGCAGGCCAATGATCGTACCGCTGAGCCACATCACCCGTTTTGATGTGCGCGTCATCACCCAATTCCAAAAGGGCATGGAGACAAAGACTGCTGCTGCGGTCGCGCCCAAAGCCGCGCCAATCAAATCCTCGCGCATCAGCGCATATTTGAAATAGTAAGGAATGACCTTGTTGAGCGTGGTGCCACCAATCCCGCCCAAGAGCATTGCGGCGCAAACGATCCAGAAGGCACGGTTGCCCGCAAGCATCTTTTGCATATCGGCCACCGTTGGCATTTTCTCCGCTTCTGGCCGTTCAACTTCGCGGACAGTTGCAAAGCTAATGATGAAGATGACAACTGCCACTGCACCGTAGAGACAGGCCGTCCAGAAAAAGCCAATCCGCCCGCCGCCAAAAAATTCGACAAATTCCAGCGTAAACAGCGCTGACAGAATCGCGCAGCTGGAGGCGGCCATCATCCTGAGGCTCGCCAGAAAGCCTCGCTCCTTGCTGTCATTGGTCATCGCCGCCGACAGGGCCAGATAGGGCATGGAGACCACTGCATAGAGCGTGCGGAACAGCATATGGGTGCAAGCCGCAAAGATGGTCAGCGCCGTCCCTTCAAACTCCACTGGCAAAAACAGCAAGGCCCAGCTGAGCGCCAAAGGCACGCCACCGAACAGCAGATAAGGCCGATAGCTTCCCCACCGCGTCCGGGTTCGGCTCGCGATATAGCCCATCGCGGGATCGAACAGCGCATCCCACATCAAGGCAACTGCGAAGACCCAGCCCGCCGTTGAGGGCGAGAGGCCAAGCACATCCGTATAGTAAAACAGCAGGTAAAGGCTGGCAGTCGTGAAAAAGAGATTAAACCCAAAATCAGCCGCGCCAAATCCAAGTCGCCTGCTCCAGGGGAGACGGCCATGCGGTGAAACCACGGGTAAACTCATGTTGGATTGGTTCCTGTTGGACTTTGGGCGATTGGCGAGTGCGGCCCCCAAGTCAAGGGGTGACAAGGACTATGCCCAGCGCGTAAAGCGGCACGCAATGTCATCGACGCTCCCCATCCTTCTGTCTGCCCTAGCGATGACCCTTATCGTCGGGTTTCGTTACCTTTTGACGAGCGGGCTTTTTGCCTGGGCAACCGAGCGCAAATATCCCGGACTTTATGCGAAATTACGGCCACAAATCGGGCGGGAGATTTATTGGTCGCTCTTGAGTGCAGCGATCTATGGCATCCCGGCCGGGATCGTTGCTTGGGGGTGGAATGAGCGGGGCTGGACGCTCGTTTACACCAATATTAGCGACTATCCGCTTTGGTGGTGGCCGGTCTCGGTCTTCTTGGCGCTCTTTGCCCATGACACTTGGTTTTATTGGACACATAGGTGGATGCATCGGCCCAAGCCATTCAAGATCGCTCACGCCGTCCATCATGCCAGCCGCCCACCGACCGCTTGGGCCGCTATGTCCTTCCATCCTTGGGAAGCGATTACGGGAGCAGTGGTTATCCCTGCGTTAGTGTTCCTTATCCCTATGCACATCAGTGCCTTGGCCTTATTGCTGACCATAATGACGGTGATGGGGATCACCAATCATATGGGGTGGGAAATGTTCCCACGATGGATGGTTAACGGTCCGTTAGGAAATGTGCTGATAACAGCAACGCATCACCAACGGCATCATGATGAGTATCGGGGGAATTATGGGTTATACTTCCGTTTCTGGGATCGGCTTTGCGGCACTGACCTTGGTCTTGGCCGCTTTGCCCATGACCGCACCGAAAGCGACAACAGCCAGCTCGCTTGATGTCTCCATCAGCGGCAAACGCTCGGCCAAAGGCCTTTTGCTCGTTTGTCTGACGTCCAATCCCAAAGCCTTCCCCGATTGCAGCAAAGACCCCAAGGCGCGGACCGCGAAAGTCTCTGCCTCAGGGGCCGCCGTCAGCTTTGATGGCTTGGCGCCTGGATCCTATGCCATTTCCATGATCCATGATGAAAATGGCAATGGGAAAATGGATATGCGCGTCTTCCTCCCGCGCGAAGGCTTCGGCTTTTCCCGCAACCCCACCATCACCTTTGGCCCACCCAAATTTGGGGCGGCGTCTTTTCAGGTTGGTGAAGGGGCGAACAGCCAAGCGGTGAAACTGCGGTACATGCTCTGAGAGTGTGTTAGTATCACACGAAGGCACAAAGGGAGGAAGGGCACGAAGGATCTCAGCCTTCTTAGTGGGCTTCGTCCCATCGTGCCTTCGTGTGAAACAACCAAACCACAACTGCGTCCAACCTGCAGGAGATAAACCCGCAGAAAGGCGTCGAAGTCCACAAAGTCCCGGAGTTGAGAGGCTTGGCAAAGCCTGCCCCTTGGCGAAACATTTGCAACACCATGCTCGCCTCTGCTGGACGTGAAGGGGGAACGCGAGTCGCTGCGCAGAGCATTTTAGCAAACAGAACATATAATGATCAAAAAGTCAAATAAATTCTATAATTGGTCATAGCAACGCCTCTTGACAAGTCGCTTCGTTTCGATATTTCCAGAATTATCGAATCATAGGAGTTTGCCCCTTTGTCCTCCGCTGCCAAAGTCATTGATGCCCTTGCCGCGTTGGCACAGGAGCATCGCCTCGCGCTCTTCAGACTGCTCGTTCAATCGGGCGAAGCCGGACTTCCAGCAGGAGTAATTGCAGAGCGGCTCGCCATGCCAGCATCCTCACTCTCTTTTCACCTGGCGCATATGGAACGCGCTGGCCTCATCCGCCGCACCCGTCATGGCCGATCACTCATCTATGCGGCGGACTATGCCGCTATGAATGGCTTAATCGCTTATCTCACCGAAAATTGCTGTGCAGGGGCGTCCTGCGTTCAACCCATAGCCGAAGAAAGGAATGCCGCATGAAGCGCTTTCATGTTCATGTTGGGGTCGACAATCTTGACCAATCGATCAGCTTCTATTCCACGCTGTTTGGTGCCCCGCCAAGCGTAACCAAGCCCGATTATGCCAAATGGATGCTTGATGACCCGCGCGTCAACTTCGCCATTTCAAGCGAAGGCAATGCCGCCAAGGGCATTGAGCATTTGGGCATTCAAGTGGAAGATAAAGCGGAGTTGAGCGAGGTTTATACCCGCTTGAAAGCAGCAGACCGCCCGGTTCTGGAAGAAGGCGCAACCACCTGCTGCTATGCCCAATCGGAAAAGAGCTGGATCGCCGATCCCGATGGCGTGGTTTGGGAAACCTTTCTGACCAATGGCGAAGCGACTGTCTATGGCGACAACCCAGAGTTTGAAAAGCTTGCCTCTCCCCAAGCCGCTGCGGGCAATTGCTGTGTGCCTTCGATGGGTTGCGGCGGATGAAGAATATCTTGATCCTGTGCACAGGCAATTCGGCCCGCAGCATCTTGGGCGAAGCCTTGCTCAACCGAAAAGGCGAAAGCCGCATTCAAGCCTTTAGCGCCGGCAGCATTCCTAAAGGCGCCGTCAATCCCGGCGCTGTGCGCTTGCTCAGTAAAGAGAGTTATGACCTGTCGGCCTTTCGCTCCAAAAGCTGGGACGAATTTGCCCAGCCCGAGGCGCCTCACATGGACATGGTCATTACGGTCTGCGCCAGTGCGGCAGGTGAAACCTGCCCGATATGGCCAGGCGCGCCAATCCGGGCCCATTGGGGCTTGGCCGATCCCGCTTATGTCACCTCCAGCGAAGCCGCCGCCGATGCGGCCTTTGCTGAGACCTATCGCTTGCTTGGTCTGCGGATTGATGCGCTGCTTGGCCTGCCTTTTGAGGATATGAACCCACAGGCCCTGCAAGCGGCGCTTGATGAAATTGGTCAAGGGGAAGGTGCGGTATGAGCACCGCGACATCGATCAATCGCCAGCTGGCGGCCGAAGCCATAGGAACGGCCCTGCTGGTCGCGACCGTGATTGGCTCTGGCATTATGGCCGAGCGATTGGCCGGCGGAAATGATGCGGTGGCGCTGCTGGGCAATACGGCTGCGACAGCGGCGATGCTTTATGTCCTAATTGTGCTGCTTGGGCCGATTTCAGGCGCGCATTTCAATCCGATTGTTTCAGGTTTGCTTGGCGCGCGGAAAGCCTTTTTGCCCTTTGCCCTTGTGCAAATCTTGGCAGGCTTTGCAGGCATGCTGCTTGCCCATTTGATGTTTGGGCTGGATCTTGTGCAGTGGAGCCCGAAAAGCCGCACCGGCCTCGGCCAATGGATTGGCGAGCTAATCGCGACCTTTGGCTTGCTCTTCACGATCGTCGTTGGATCAAAGCAAAGGCCCGACGCGATCCCTGGGCTTGTCGTAGCATGGATCACCGCAGGCTATTGGTTTACCTCCTCAACCAGCTTCGCCAACCCCGCCGTCACCATCGCCCGCGCCTTCACCGATAGCTTTGCCGGGATCGCACCAATCGACGTGCCAGCCTTCATTTTCGCGCAATGCGTAGGAGGATGGTTGGGCTATCGGGCCGGGCGGTGGTTGATCGGGGAGTGATTCCCCTCACCCCGCCATCTGCTCCACGCGCTCAGCCAATTCCAACCACCGCTCTTCCGCCGCATCGCGCTCTGCCCGCGCCGCTTCGATATCGGCATTGAGTTTCGCAAAGGCATTGGGATCGCGGGAGTAGAGAGAAGGATCGGCGAGTTTTTCTTCGTCCGCTGCAATTCTGGCGGTCAGTTCCTCAACCCGGGCAGGCAACAGATCATAATCCCGCTGATCTTTGTAGCTGAGCTTTGTCGCGGCCTTGGGTGCAGGCGGCGCGGCTTTGTCGGCGGCCTTGGTTTTGGGTGCAGGGGCATTGGCGGCGCGGCGTTTGGCCCAATCGGCATAGCCGCCCGCAACAATATCGACCTTGCCGCTGCCATCCAAGCCAAGTGTCAGATTGACGGTGCGATCCAGAAAATCGCGATCGTGGCTGACGAGCAGGACCGTGCCTTCATAATCAGCAATGACCTCCTGCAACAGATCGAGCGTTTCCAGATCGAGATCATTGGTCGGCTCATCAAGCACAAGCAAGTTGGACGGCCGAGCAAATTCCCGCGCCAACAACAGCCGCGATTGCTCGCCGCCGGAAAGCGTTCCGACCTTCGCATCCACAAGATTGGGCGCGAAGAGGAAATCCTTCAAATAGCCATGGAGATGCTTTTTCTCGCCCCGCACCTCCACCCAATCGCCGCCATCGGCAACAATATCGCGGACGGTCTTCTCAGGCGACAAAAGGCTGCGCTGCTGATCGATGATGATCGGGTTCAGCGTCTTGGCCAAACGGATGTTGCCGGTATCCGGCGCGATTTGCCCCGTCATCAGCTTCAACAACGTCGATTTGCCAGCACCATTTGCGCCAACGATGCCAATCCGATCCCCGCGTTGGATACGCAGTGTGAAGTCCTTGATGATCACTCGATCACCAAAGGCTTTTCGCACTTCATTGGCCTCAATCACCGATTTTGATCGGCCATCATCTTGCGCTGCACCGAGCTTTGCTGTGCCCGCTGGCCCCATCATCGCTGCGCGTTCGGCGCGCATTTCAATGAGCTTGGTCAAACGGCCTTGGTTGCGCCGACGCCGCCCAGTCACCCCGCGTTGCAGCCAATGTTCTTCCAGCTTCAGCCGCGCATCAAGCCGTTCGGCATTGCGGACCTCATCTTCAAAGACCTTCTCTTGCCAAGCCTCAAAACCACCAAAGCCAATATCGGTGCGGCGAAGCTGCCCGCGCTCTATCCAAAGCGTCGATTTGGTGAGGCGGGTTAAGAAGGCGCGGTCGTGACTGATCGCAATGAAGGCACCGCGATACCGGGACAGCCAGTCCTCCAGCCAATCAATAGCAGCAAGATCCAGATGGTTGGTTGGCTC
>DLOX01000078.1:0-10994 GCA_002478575.1 Sphingomonadales bacterium UBA7473
CACCCGTGTAGGACATGACGCCCGCCCTTGACCGCGCGGTTTATCGGAGGGTGGCAACGAGCCAAACGAAACGAAAGGAACTTCATCATGGCACGCACTTCAACCGCTGCAACCAACGAACCAAAAACGCCAACCTTCCAAGCCTGGCATGTCACCAACAAAGGCGACGACAGTTTCTGGACCAAGGTCGGAGCCGCATGGCCGCACCGCGACGGCAAGGGGCTTTCGCTGATCCTCTCGGTCATCCCGATGAACGGCCAGATCGTCCTGCGCGAGCCGCTGCCCAAGCAGTGAGCCATAATCGGGGCGCGTATCGACGCGCCCCGATTATGGACTTTTGCTCAACGAGAGATTCGGTTAGCGATCACCCAACACGCAAAAAAATCGTCCGCCCACGTCTGCAAACAGTCGCGCACAGCCAGAACATTATGTGGGTATAAATGTGGGAACGATTTTACCAAATAACCAATTTATCGTTCTAAATCAATAATTTACGACTATAAATTGGTGACCCCTACGGGAATCGAACCCGTGTTTCAGCCGTGAAAGGGCCGCGTCCTAACCGCTAGACGAAGGGGCCAATCGCTTGGCGAGCCGCGCCTTTAGGGATTCGCTTCCCGAAGGTCAAGGGGCCTATCGGTCAATTGCCTCAATCGGCCCATGCTGCATCGTCGAGATGAAGTTCGGCAGACTGGCGCCCGCCCCAATCATCGATCTTGGGGCGCCCAGCGAGCCACAAGCGGCGACCTTCGGTTGGGACAAGCAAAGATTGGCCCATCGCGCTATCGGCTTGTCGGAAGGCCACGGCTTTGAGGCGTGCCCCATCATCGCCTGAGACAATCAACCGCAAATGGTCTTTGCCCACGACATCTGCCTTCACAACCCGCACAGGGCCAGTCGCGACCCGTGGCGCGGGCCATCCCATGCCATAGGGCCCACCCGCCTCTAGCGCCTCACAGAGCGCTGGATTGACGCCTTTGGGCGCGACCAGTGCATCGATGGACAATGCCCGATCTGCACTTGCCTCTGCTACCGTCTTCCCAAGCCGGTCTTCTAGAAAGTCGGACAAGGCCTCAATCTTGGATTGATCGACCGTCAGCCCTGCGGCCATCGCATGCCCGCCGCCTGCCACCAGAAGCCCATGATCTTTGGCAGCAAGGATCGCGGCGCCGAGATCGACGCCCGGGATGGAGCGGCCCGACCCTTTGCCGATGCCGACCTCATCCACCGCGATGACGATAGCGGGCTTCCCTTGTTTTTCCTTCAACCGCCCCGCGACGATTCCGATGACGCCGGGATGCCAGCCTTGGCCTGCAACCAATGCGACCGCGCGATTGCCTTGGCCAATCAGAGCGGCTTCTGCGTCGGCCTGCACGCCCGCCTCGATGGTGCGGCGGTCATTGTTGAGCTCGTCCAATTCGGCAGCAATCTCTCGCGCCTCTTCAGGGTCTTCCGTTGTGAGGAGGCGAACACCAAGATCAGATTTGCCAACCCGCCCACCCGCATTGATGCGTGGCCCCAGCGCGAAGCCTAGATCAGAGCATATCGGCGCTCGAGACAGGCGTGAGGCCGTGATCAGCGCATCCAGCCCGATTGTCCGTCGGTTCGCCATTACTTTCAGACCTTGCGCAACAAACGCCCTATTGAGGCCCTTTAGCTGCGCGACATCCGCCACTGTGCCCAGCGCGACAATATCGAGCAGCTCAAGCAGCTTTGGCTCTTCTCTGGCAGAAAAATGGCCCTTAGCCCTAAGCGTCCGCACAAGTGCCGCGCCCAGCAACCAAGCGACGCCCACCGCAGCCAAATGGCCATGCGCTGCACCTTCTCCTTCATCCAGCCGATTGGGGTTCACCAACGCAAAGGCCTCTGGCAGCATGGTGGCGCATTGGTGATGATCAACCACCACGACATCAACGCCAACGGCCTTGGCCATCGACAGTGCTTCAAAGGCCTGTGCGCCACAATCAACGGTCACGATCAAAGTGGAGCCGCCTTCCGCCAGCTTGACCAAAGCCTCACCTGATGGGCCATAGCCTTCCATCAAGCGATCAGGGATATAAGCGCCTGCCTCCAACCCCAAGGACCGCAGAAGCCGAATGAGCAGCGCGGCGGACGTTGCCCCATCCACATCATAATCGCCGAAGATGGTGACCTTCTCTTGCGCGACGATCGCTTCGGCCAGTCGCTCTGCGGCCTTGTCCATATCGCGAAAGATGGAAGGGTCAGGCATGAAAGCGCGAATGGTGGGGTTGCGATAAGCCTCCAGCTGCTCCGCCGGGCATTTGCGCGACAAGAGGAGCTGCGTGACCAGATCATCGCTGCTGAGACCATCCGCCGCCGCACCGCGCCATTGCCAGCGCTGACCGGTCAGCGAATGGGAGATGGAGAGGGGGTTCATACCGGGCGCTTCATGGGCGGAGCCAATTTTCGATACGAAGGCCATTCACGCGACTAAATTCATCGACATTGTCGGTGACCAAGGTGAGATCAAGCGCTAGGGCATGGGCCGCGATAAACATATCATTCCCTCCTATTGGAGTCCCAGCCAAAGCAAGCTCGGCACGAATAAGGCCGTATATTTCGTCCGCCGGAGCGTCAAAGGGAAGCGCTTCAAGCCCGCCCAGAACATCAGCGATCTGTTTGGAAAGTCGAGGCGATTGACGTCTTCGTGCACCATACCAAATTTCGGATCTGACAATCACGCTGGTCACCACTGCTCCCGGGCCCAGCTCTGCAAGTCGCTGTGTAATTCGCCCATCGGGATTGTTGATGAGGTCGGATACGATGTTGGTATCCAACAGATATTGAAGCGTCAAAAATCAACGGGCTCTGGCGGCAGGTCCTCGATCTCAGGCATTCGATCTTCCGGAGGCAGAGGCTTTAGTTTGGCCAACACCTCCAATAAAGTTGGCTTTTCCAACGCCTCAATCACCAGCTTCGATCCTTCCTTGCGGATGATCGCTTCCTTGCCCGGAAGTTCAAATTCCTTCGGGATGCGGACGGCTTGGTTGCGGCCATTGCGAAAAATCGCTGCTTTGCGTTCCATATTCATTGGCCTATGCTACGGCCTATGCCGCGCGATGGCAAGTCATTGCTCCGGCGTTTCCACAGTCACTCCATCGCGGCCCAAGCGGACATCAAGGGGGATGCCACCTACATCTGACTGCACCCTGACCGTGTCGCCATTTTCGATATCAATCTTGGTATTTCCAAGATCAGGCATCTCTGGAAGATCAAGCGGCTGCACGGGGCCTTCGGGGTCGGGCTTAGCCACAGGCTTAGGCGCTGGTGCCGCACCCTTCACCGCCCGGCCCATGAAGTCGCGCCAGATGCGAGCGGGCAAGCCGCCGCCGCTCACACCCTTCAAGGGCGAATTATCATCATTGCCGACCCAGACGCCAACCACCAGATCGCCCGCAAAACCCACGAACAGCGCATCGCGCCCTTCTTGGCTCGTCCCCGTTTTGCCATAGCTTTTGATACGGAGATTTGCTGCACGCCCGGTGCCTTGGGTGACCACGCTATTGAGCAAATCCAGCATCATCGCATGTTCATCGCCTGACAGGCTGCCGCGCGAGGATAAGAGGCTTGCGAATATGCCTTCCTCCTCCACCGTCAAAGGCTGAGGTTTGACGGGATAACGATTGGCGGCGATGGCCGCATAGGCACTGGTCAATTCCAGCAAAGACATGCCCGACGATCCCAACGCCACGCTGGGGTCCTTTGCGATGGGGCTTTTGACACCCAAATCACGCGCCGCTTTCTCCACTGCGGCATGGCCGAGCTGCTGGTAAAGGCGAACGGTTGCGACATTGCTCGATTGCGCAAAGGCCTGACGCAGCGTGATCGTGCCACGGTAGCGGTCATTCGCATTGCGTGGGCGATACAGGCCCTCTGTTATCGCTTCATCGCTGATCTTGCTGTCTGGCGTCATTCCAGAGCGAAGCGCCGCGAGATAGACAAAGAGCTTGAAGGTTGACCCTGCTTGCCGCGCGCCTTGAGTGGCGCGGTTAAAGGCTGAGGCCTTGTAGCTTTTCCCGCCAACCATCGCGACCACTTCACCATTGGGCCTCATAGCAACCAAAGCGACTTGCGCTTTGCCCAAAGGCGCACGGGCAATCACATCGCGGGCCGCACGCTGCAGCCGTCCTTCTAGCGTCGTTGTGACCTTTTGCTCGCCATAGCCTTGGTCGGTCGTCGCCCGCACTGGGCCAATAGCCCAATCGGCAAAATAGGTGCCGGTTGGCAGATTGCCTTTGATGCGCACATCGGTTTGCGCAGGACCAGTGGCAGCTGCTTTGGCTTCGCTGATATAACCAACACTGGCCATGGCTTTCAACACCAGCCGTGCGCGCTTCGCCGAGGCTTTGGGGTTGCGCGTTGGCGCAAGGCGGTTTGGGGCTTGAACGAGGCCAGCCAAAGTCGCAGCCTGCGCAAGCGTTAATCGTTCTGGCTGGCGATAGAAATAATGGAGCGAGGCCGCGCGGATGCCATAAAGATTCTCGCCAAAATAGGCGTTGGATAAATAGCGTTCGAGGATTTCATCCTTGGTCAGCCAAGCCTCTAGCCAGAAGGAAATGAACATTTCCCGGATTTTGCGGCTGTAGGTGCGATCGGCATTGAGGAACGTGAATTTGGCCAGCTGCTGCGTGATCGTACTGCCGCCTTGAACGCCACCTCCGGTCAAATTATTCCAAAAGGCCCGCGCAAGGCCGCGCGGATCAAGGCCCCAATGCGAATAGAAGCGCCGATCCTCAATCGCAATGAAGGCCTGCTTCACATGATCAGGCAAATCGGCGGCTTTGACGGGTCGATCCACGATGGCGCCATTGCGGGCAATGGGTTGCCCATCAGCAGACAGCAAAGTGAGCTGCGGCGGGACAATCGGCTCAAGCGATTTGGAAAGCGGGGCTGTGACTGCAAGCCAAGCAACCACAAGGATGAAGAAGAGCAGGAAGCCCTGAAGCCCGCGGCGGATCAGGGTCTGCCGCCACGTCCTTGGCGGTTTTGCGGGTGCTGTAGTTTCGGGGCCTACGCCTTCATCGTCCCAATCCTCGCCCTCTGGTTCATCATCAAGGCCAAAGGCTTCGGCGGCAGAGTGCCTTGGTGCAGGCCGCTTGAGAAACCGATCCCAAGGGCTGGCGCGATTAGGGAGAGAAGCAGAGGCAGTGTCAGTCATTGCTGAGCTGTATTAGAGGAGTAAGACGGCAAAGGGAAAGGGAGAATCGATGCAGGCAGCGGCTTAGGAGGCCAACTGCGCCAATTTGATCACTGTATTGATATTCCGCGCGGTCATTTCCGCCTTCACACCGAATTTCATTCGCGTGTCCCGGATATTGTCGGCATAGTCGATATAGATTTCGCGCGCGCCTAGCGCGATCCGCTCTGCCTTGCGATCCCGCATCGTCTCGATTGTGTCCGCTGGAGGTGCTTTGTCGAGGAAGTAGACCAAGTGGCGGCTTCCAATTGCATCGGGGAAAGGATTGGCGGCAACAATCTGGCGCAGCTCTTCCCCGGTTCGAACGAGAACCGGAATCCGCTTTCCGGCATAGGCTTCGAGCTCAGCCTCAACGGCGGCTTTTACTTCCTGCGCACTCGCGTCAGAGGTGAAAATCGCATTGCCGCTGTTGATATAGGTGCGGACATCTACATAGCCGATCCGTTCACACATGGCCTTCAGATCAGCCATCAAGATCTTGCCCGTGCCGCTGACATTTACAGCCCGAAGCAAAGCGACATAGCAGGTCAAGCGAAGAAGCCGAAGATCGCGCCCATCACTGTGTAAATCACCACCCAATAGCCCGCATCGATGAAGAAGAGCGTCAGGCTTTTGCGCTGAAAGAGATAATTCACGCCAATCGAAGTCGCGATCGGAGCCAGGCCAAGCCCGAGACCAACCAAGGTGCTGGTATAGAGTCCCGGCCGTCCATAGGTCGACAAGATATGGCCAAGAATGAAAGCGCCGATCAGGTTCAGCACAAAAGTGCCGCCAAAAATCAGCGGCATATTGGAGCTTGCAATTTCTTCGTCAGACAGACCGGCCTCGCGCTGCCACGCCTTGGCGAACAAAGGCCCATACCAAAGTCCGCCAACCCCAAATCCCGCGACCGCAGCAACAAATACAGCCACCCAGCTGATGTTCCAAAGTTCCATGATGCCCTCTCCCAAGCTTATCATCTTGAGTTTGGCGAATTTACCCCCGGTTCGTCAAATCTTTCCGGAAGAAGACCACGCGCACAGTCTCCTCAAAACCAATGGCTGCATGGAACTGATGGCTATCGACATTGTCGAGCAGCGCATTTGACGCATATTCTGTGCAGCCTTGCGTTTTGCCCCATTCGCCCACAGCTTCTGCCAATGCTTTGGCCACGCCAAGATGTCGCATTTCGGGCTTCACATAAAGGCCTTCAAGGAAGACAACGGGCGATGTTTCACAGCCTTCCACATAGTCGCGCCGAATGGTGGCTTCAGCAAAGCCCATTGCTTTACCATGTTCGTCAAACGCCATCAGCGCATAGCGATCAGGATGGCCAACCAAGTAAAGCTCCTCAGCCTGTTCGGCGTGATCGGCCACACTGTCCCACGTCCAAAGGGCGTAGCGCATTTCTGACCAAGCGCCGAGATGGCCTTTGCTCGCCAACACAATCCGTATCACACGCCTGCAACCGCCGCTTCTATCGCTGCAACATCAATCTTGTGCATTGTCATCATAGCAGCATAAGCACGCGCAGCGCCGTCTCCGCCAGCGCGCATCGCCTCGGTCAAAACGCGTGGCGTGATTTGCCAGTTAATGCCCCATTTGTCCTGACACCAGCCGCAGGCGTTCGCAGCTCCACCGTTGTCGACAATCGCATTCCAATATTGGTCGGTTTCGGCTTGGTCATCGGTAGCGATTTGAAGGGAGAAGGCCCAGCTATGTTGAACCGCTGGACCACCGTTCAAACCAATACAGGGCACTCCACATACCGTAAACTCAACCACCAGCACATCGCCCTTTTTCCCGCCGCCCGGATTGTCACCGGGCGCGAGCCAGATTTTACCGACATGGCTATCAGGGAAGGTGGCGGCATAGAAATTTGCCGCTTCCTCGGCAGTGCCATTGTACCAGATGCAAACGCTGTTTTTGGGAACGCTCATATCCGTGGCCCCACCAACCCAAAGGCTGCACCCTGCGGGTCCATTGCGTTCAAGCTATATTCTCCGCCGGGGATCTCCGTGGGTTCGGCCAAGATCGTTCCGCCATTGGCCTCGATCGTTTCAGCCGCCCGATCAATGTTGGCCACGCGGAAATAATAGGTCCACAGTGATACCGGCATCTCGGGCATCTTCGGCATTACAGCGCCAAGCGCGAAACGACCTCCGCTTGCTTGCAGAAATTCATATTTGCCAAGCGGGCCCATGTCCATTTCACCTTCTTTGGTCCAACCAAATAGAGCGCCATAGAAAGCCTTTGCCGCCTCAGGATCAGCCGTCATCAGCTCATTCCAAGCGCAATGACCAAGCTTGGGTTCAAGCGCGGCAAAGCTGTGGCTCGCCTCGTCAGAACTACCCTTCATCACATAGAATGGTGCGCCCTGCGGATCGGCGACCATTGCCATCCGTCCGACGCCGTCCAGATCGGTAGCCGGCATGAACAGAGCGCCGCCGGCCGCAGTGATGCTGGCCACGGACGCATCGACATCATCCACTGCGATATAGCCCACCCATGAGGGCCGCGCGCCGCCTGCGCACATCTCCGGCGTAAGCGCCATATAGCCGCCGACGCCGTCATCATTATTGCTGCCATCGCCAGATGAAAAGAACCGATAATCCATCTCCGCCTGATCGGCCTTAGTGGATGTCCAGCCGACAACCTTGCCATAGAAATCGCCAGCGGCATCAGCATCGCTGGTCATCAATTCATACCAGATGAAATCGCCATGTTTGTTGGTCATTTCAAACTCCTCTCAATATGGTCGTTAGCATTTACTGGGGTCGATTCGGCTCCCTTGTCGCTTGAGGCCGAGTCGCATACTCACAAGAACATATTATGAACATAGAACAGAGGATGCAACGCATTTTCTGCCGCAGATCATTTTTCCAACGTCACAACGGGCACAAAGCCGCCAAAAATCATGCGCTTGCCGTCAAAAGGCATAGGGTTGTTGGCTGGATCCATCCGCGGATCAGAATTTTCAGGATCCATCATCTTTGCCATGGCCGCATCGCGTGTTTCTTTGTCGGGCCATTCGATCCAGCTGAAGAGCACGGCCTCGCCCGGCTCAACTTTCACAGCCTTGCGGAAATCGGTGGTTGTGCCTTCGGGCACATCATCGCCCCAGCATTCCAACACACGAGTCGCGCCCATTTCAATGAAATAGGGGTCAGCCGTTCGGGCATGTTCGATGAACTTCTCTTTGTTCGCCTCAGGGCAGGCGATCACAAAACCATCAATATAAGCCATCACTTTTCTCCTTTTGGGGTTGGGTAAAGGTCAAAATGCATCACATTTTCGCGGGTTCCGAGTTTCGTGTAGAGCGCAACTGCGGGATCATCGCCATAATCGGCTTGGACGAAGACGGCCGAGGCGTCAGTGCCTTCGGCAATTTGGACAGTGGCATTGATGAGCGCCGTGGCTACACCGCCCCGCCGCCAATCTTCGGCGACGGCCAAATCATAGATGTAGATTTCGCTGCGGGCCTGCTCAAACTTGTGGAGCGTATAGGCGGTCAACGCGCCAATCACCTGATCGCCAGATTGCGCGATCAGGGCAATGGCATCCGGGTTGGCGAGGAGCCTTTCAAGATAGTCGTCGCCCGGCGGCGCGCAGGCATATTGGTCAGGCTCCTCAAATGCGTCAGAAAAGAGCACGTTCATCGCGCGGGCAAGCGCCACTTGGCCGGGAGCAAGGCGCGCAACTTGAAAAGAGGATTCAGAACTCAAGATGTTCTGCCCTTCAGCAGCGCGACGACGGCCATTGCGTGGCCGTGGCCGAGATCAAAATCCTGCTTCAGCCAAGCGGTGATGTCGCCTGCTTTCGTGCCCGCAGTCAGGCCATCGCCTGTTGCAAAGCCCTTCTCCGCCGCCATCGCTTTGAAGTCATCCGGGCCTTTGCCCGTCTTTGTCTGAATATTGTCGAGATAGGCTTGGAAAGACATCAGCCGTCTCCCTCGCACAGCGCCACCAGTTGATCGGTGGCGGCATTCCAGCCCGCCTCAAAACCCATTTCGACATGCTGGTCATGCTTTTCCTGCGTCCAGTGGCGCGCAGTTGCGGTGTAGCGGGTCCCGTCTGCCTCCGGTTTGATTTCCCAAATGCCGATCATGAAAGGATCGGCCGTGCGCCAAGCGCCATCTGTGTCGCGCACAGCGCAATCGGCGGTGACAAACCGTGCGCCGGGGGTGACTTCAAGAAAGAAGCCTTCTTGAGGCATCTCCTCACCTTCGGGACCTTTGAACATCATTGCGCTACGCCCGCCCGCGCGCCAATCCTGTTCTATAACCTCCGCTCGCCAAGGGAGGGGACACCACCATTTGCTTTGGTGTTCGGTCACCATTCGCCAGACTTTCTCAGGCGGGGCTGCGATGAAGCGGGTGATAGACAACTCTAGATCATTTTCAGAGGTTGCGGTCATTCTCTCTCTCCTCGGTCAAACAGCATAATGACGTAACGTTTCAGATGCGCGGCGCTCTCTCGAGCGATAGCGGGGTCAGCTTTAGCTTTGGCCAATATGAAGGCGCCCTGCAGGACCGCTTGCACATGATAGGCAAGGCTCAGCGCCGAAACGCCATCCCTGATCCCATAGGTTGCGATGGCCGCTTCGATGTCTTCGGCCAGCCGTTCGCTATAGGCAGTGATGCTCTCATCGCTGGCTTGGCGCAGCGTTTCGCTGCTTGCGAAGCTTTCCTGCACCATCGTGCCGACGTAGCAAGTGAAGCCTTCGGCTGGCCCATCCATCATCGCCGCGCGAAAATCGATATGAGCGATCAACCGCTCCAATGGATCTTCGATGCGAGTCCAAGGTGGCAAAGTGAAGATCAGCTCTGCTGCTCGGTCCGTCCAAGCAGACGCCGCAGCCACAGCCAGCGCCTCTTTGGAGGCAAAATGGTGAAAAAAGGCGCCCTTGGTGACGCCCGCGCCTGCGCAAATCTCATCCACGGACGTCGCGGCATAGCCTTGCCGCCGCACCAGCGTTTGCGCGGCTTCAATCAGCTTCATCTTGGCTGAGGGGCGGGGTGCAGTGGTGGTTCGACTCGCATTCATTCTCATAACATACCAACTGGTTGGTATGTGTCAACGCGGCCCACATAGGCTTTTCGACTGTTCTACTTGAACAATACAGTGTTTCGCCCCATGTTAGCGACAGTAACGAAGGAGATTCCCGTGGCCACAAAGCTGGAAACAGCCGATATCACTTTGACCGCTCCAGACCCTGTGCCTGTGGTCTCTGCCGAAAAGGCGTCAGGCCTTGTGCCTTTGAAGGCCGAGCAAGTTTCTGCGCTGGAAGCCAAGGCCGATGCCTTTGTTGAGGAATTGGCGGCGCTTGATCCCAACTCGCCCGAATTTGGCAAGAAGGTTGATCAGCTGACCAATATGGGACGCAAGGAAATTGCGGATGCGGCCGGGCAATCCAATCGTTTCTTGGATCGGCCCGTGCGTGCGATGGACCAGGAATCGGGCGTGGGCGCTGACCTTGCGCAGCTTCGTCGCACGATTGAGGATCTTGATCCGGGCAAGAAGGGCGATCTGTTCACCCGCAAAAAGCTGTTCGGGATCATCCCCTATGGCAATAAAATGCGCGACTATTTTGACAGCTACAAATCGTCGCAAACCCATATCTCTTCGATTTTGGGGAGCTTGGCCTCTGGCAAGGATGAGCTGCTCAAGGATAATGCCGCGATTGATGTCGAGCGTCAGCAGCTTTGGGCCGCCATGGGCCGGCTCGAGCAGATGGTCCATATCGCCAAGGCTTTGGATGCAAAGCTTGAAGAGAAAGCCGCCGCGCTTGAAATTCC
>DLOX01000078.1:11109-13093 GCA_002478575.1 Sphingomonadales bacterium UBA7473
TTGCTGACGCAAATGGCGGTGACCGTCCAAGGCTATCTCGCGCTGGATCTGGTCAAGAAGAATAATGTCGAGCTGATCAAAGGCGTGGATCGCGCGTCCACAACCACCGTCGCTGCGCTGCGCACCGCAGTGACCGTCAGCCAAGCCTTGGTTGGGCAGAAGCTCGTCTTGGATCAGATTGTTGCGCTCAACACAACCACGGCCAATATCATCGATTCAACCGGCGAATTGCTGAAAACCCAAACAGCCGCCATCCATGAGCAAGCAGCATCGAGCACAATCCCCGTAGAAACCTTGAAGCGCGCGTTCGAGAATATCTATTTGACCATGGATCAGATCGATACATTCAAGTCCAAGGCCTTGGTCTCGATGAAAACGACTGTTGATACTTTGTCGTCTGAAGTGGAGAAATCCAAAGGCTATATCGCCCGCGCCGAAGGTCAGGCTCAGGCTTCGATCGAAGCGACTGGCCCTAGCCCCTTGTCACCGATTGACTGATGCGCAGCGACGATATCCTTTCTCGGGCTGATCAGGCCCTCAAACGGCATGGCGGCATGTCTCGCTTGCAATCGCGATCGCTAGAGCGGGTTGCGCGCGCTGGCGTCATTAAGGCGAAGCGCTTGGCTTGGCTCACGGCAGGCTTCCTCTTTGGCGTGCCTTTGTTTGCGCTGTTCGTTCAACCGCTAGAAATTGGCGGGATCATGCTTGCGGTCATGGCTTATGTCGGCTTGGCCATCGCCGCTTTGCTCTGGACGACAGGTTCAAAGGTCAAAGTCGAAGCGCTCCCGACGACCGCGCTTGCCAAGCTTCCCCTTTCCACTGAGGATTGGCTGGAAAGTCAGCGCCGCTTGCTCCCGCCCCCTGCCCAACGATTGGCCGATGGGATTGGTGTGAAGTTGGAACAATTGGCTCCGCAATTACAGACCCTTGATGAGAAAAGCGAAGCCGCCTTTGCGGTGCGGCGCTTGATTGCTGATGACCTGCCCGAACTGGTCAATGGCTATGTCCGCGTTCCTGATCATCTGCGACGCCAAGACATGAATGGCCTGAACCCTGAAAAGCAATTGCTTGACGGGCTGAACATCGTCGATAGCGAGCTGACTCGGATGAGCGAACAATTGGCGAGTGGTGATCTGGTCAAGCTTGCAACGCAGGGGCGTTATCTTGAGCTTAAATATCAAGGCGAAGGCGCTTAGGCGGTCAGAAACACCACGACAAGCGGCTCTATTTTCGTCATAGCCTCTCCTTATGCCCAACCGTTTTGAAAGCATTGCCAATCGTCGCGCCATCATTGATCGGCGTGTGCTTTCTGATGCGCTGGAGGCGATTGAAGGAAGTGAAACGAGCAAGCTGCGCGCAGCCTTGGTTGCAACTCTTAAGCCCGCACTGGATGAAGGCCGGAAGGAAATCGCCAAGCGCTTGGCGGCGGCCCCCTCATCTGGCCGCGAAACCGCCTCTTCCTATGCGTTTCTCACCGATCAAATCCTGCGCTTGATCTTTGATTTCACGACGCAGCGCCTTTATCCGCTCAACAATCCGACCCAATCGGAGCGGCTGACGCTGTTGGCGGTCGGCGGCTATGGGCGCGGTGAAATGGCGCTCCATTCGGATATTGATTTGGCTTTTCTTACGCCTTGGAAACAGACGGGGTGGAGCGAACAGATCATAGAAACCATGCTCTATACGCTTTGGGATTTAGGCCTGAAGGTCGGGCATAGCAGCCGATCCTTGGACGATATGGTTCGCATGGCCAAAGGGGATTTGACGATCCGCACGGCCTTGCTTGAGTCCCGCTATGTTTGGGGGGATGAAGCCCTGTATGATGAAGCTGCCGCACGCTTCGACGCGGAAGTCGTGGCGGGGACGGCGCGGGCCTATATTGCCGAAAAAATGGGCGAGCGCGATGAACGCCATAAGCGGATGGGCGATAGCCGTTATGTGGTGGAGCCCAATTTGAAAGAGGGCAAAGGCGGCCTGCGCGACC
>DLOX01000235.1 GCA_002478575.1 Sphingomonadales bacterium UBA7473
TTCCGCAGTTCCATTCGTCCCCAGATTTCAATGAGGGCTTGGGTGAGTTCATCCATCATCTCGCGGCTGTGCGAAGGCCCGGGCGTGAAGCGAAGCCGCTCCGTGCCGCGCGGTACCGTTGGATAGTTGATGGGCTGCACATAGACGCCATATTCGGCAAGCAAGATATCGCTGATCCGCTTGGCCTTGATGGGGTCCCCCACCATCAACGGCACAATATGCGTGACCGATGGCATCACGGGAAGGCCTGCTGCGGCGAAGCTGTCCTTTAGATAAGCTGCCGCTGCTTGTTGGCCGTCGCGCTCAACGCTTGAGGACTTCAGATGGCGAACGCTGGCGAGTACGCCTGCGACCAACACAGGCGACAGGCTTGTCGTAAAGATGAAGCCCGGTGCATAGCTGCGGATCACGTCGATGATCACTTGATCGGCCGCAATATAGCCCCCCATCACGCCAAAGGCTTTGCCAAGCGTCCCTTCGATGATGGTCACGCGGTGCGCGACTTCATCCCGGTCCGTGATTCCGCCACCGCGCGGGCCATACATGCCCACCGCATGAACTTCATCGCAATAGGTCAGTGCGCTAAACTCATCGGCCAGATCACAAATGGCGGCAATATCCGCGACATCGCCGTCCATCGAATAGACGCTTTCAAAGGCAATCAGCTTAGGCGCGTCAGGATCAGCAGCTTCCAGCAACTCCCGCAGATGTGCGAGATCATTGTGCCGCCACACTTGCTTCTCACAGCCGGAGTTCCGGATACCTGCAATCATCGAAGCATGGTTCAGTTCATCAGAGAAAATGATGCAGCCGGGCAGGACTTTGCCAAGCGTCGAAAGCGTCGCTTCGTTGGAGATATAGCCCGAGGTGAAGAGCAAAGCCCCTTCCTTGCCGTGCAGATCGGCTAGCTCAGCTTCCAAATCGACATGATAATGGGTGTTGCCACCAATATTGCGCGTGCCGCCAGAGCCTGCACCAACGTCGTGGAGCGCTTCTTCCATCGCGGCAATCACCTTGGGATGCTGCCCCATCGCGAGATAGTCATTCGAGCACCATACCGTGATTGGCTTCGGCCCATTATGCCCTGCAAAACAGCGTGCGTTTGGAAACGCCCCCTTGTTCCGCAAAATATCGATGAAGACTCTATAACGGCCTTCTTCATGCAGGCGGTCAATCGCCTGGGTGAACACGCGCTGATAATCCACGTCTAAACCTCTGATTTGGTGTCGCTAGCGCGGCCCTGTTATGCGCTTTCCATACACAAGGGCTATTCACGAATCCAGTGCGAACGATTCGCAGGATATTTGCGAGCTGAAAATGGCTCTAGCGCTGGAACTAGGCCCAAAACGCGAAAGACCCCCGCTCCGGGGGCGTGGAGCGAGGGTCAACCGAGCGTTCGTCACGCTGGCGAGTCACGAAAAACTGGCGAGCAACAGGGGGGAATCTCGCAAATGATCGTGACTGCTGGAGATGAAATAGGCGAATCTTCCTGTCGCCAATATGAACAAACTGTCAGCGTCCGCGATTGCGGCTCCGGGGATCGCGCCATTTAAACGCTTCACCGGATACTGCTGTGTTGAAACGCACATCGCTTAGTCGAATCGTCGTTCGATTGTTCTGACTATCAAGCGCTACCCACCCCAAAAGGCGCAATCCGGCAGGCGCGCTCGACTCGCGCGTAAATGCAAGAGAAATAACGCCAAATTCTGGCCGCTTGGGATCGCGCACCTCAGCCACGACCGTCCCTGCATTGCCGCTGGGCACGATCCGCGCATAGCGAGAAATATCCCGATCTGGGTCCAAGAGGACCGACAAAGGAGAGCTAGAGATGGGCCAGCGTTGAACTTGCTTCACCGAATAGTCGATGAAGGTGAGCGCTTTCCCATCACTCACCAAGAGGAGCGGAATGGATGGCTCATATTGGAACCGTATCCGCCCGGGCCGCGCCAAGGTCATCTTGCCCGTAACCGTCTTTCCAGCCCGATCCGTCTGCGAGAAATTAGCCGTCATCGTCGATACTGACTTCAAGTGGCTCGAGATGGACTGAAGATCGTTCGCCTGAGCAAGCGCAACGCTAGGCGCCCCCCAAAGGGCTAGACCAGAAAGGCTCAATGCCAAAACCATGCGCACGCGACTTCTCCGTCAAATTCAAACGAAGCTGCGTCTTGCGGCAGCGCGTCTGAATTGCAAGTGAATCGCGCTGGAGAAACCTATCAGGCTGGCCTAGCGCCCGTTATTGATCACCAAATCGGCCTGCGTTCCGCCTGAGACCGGCGTTAGGATCACATAGAATGCGCCGCCGTCCGCTGCACGCTTACCTTTCACCATTTGCCCTTTGCCTTCAGGTTTCGCACCGACACTATAACCAGCGCGGCGACCAACTGCGGCATAGTGAGCGGCGACATCGTCCATTGCCGCACTGCTGCTGTGCGTCACGGCGCGCAATTTGCAGCCATTGTCGTTGCTACCAGCAGCTTCAATCACGCGCGCTTTGGGATAGAGTGGCATATCGGCAGGCAGTTGAGCAGCATAGCTCATCGCATAGTCAACGCTTAGCCCGCAGCCGTTGAAAGCATCCTTCGCGACATCCGATTGAGCCGCTGCCAAATCACCAAGCGTCTTGGTGCTTGCTGGATCGGTGCGAAGGCCTTCGCCCGTCGGAATTGGATTTTGGTAAGGCTTCGGAGCGGGCCGAATGGCATCCTTATTGGACTGTCCGCGCAGATCAGGGTCAATGAGGATTTGATCTTCCAGCGCAGCGGTTAAAGCTGGATCGGCCTCATTCTTTCCGCCGATCTTTGCATCAAGCTCGTTCAGGCTGGCTTTGTCGGAACCCCCACCGCAAGCAGCTAGCGCAAGGAGAGCTGTACCAAAAAGAGCCAAGGAAGCGAGCGGTTTCATTGTCATTCTCATCATATGCGGAAAAGATGCGTTTCTATTCGGCAAAATCCCTAAGGCCTCAACGCTGATATGCGGTTAACGGGCCGATATTCATGCTTAACATCAGGTCTGGCGCGACGTTGATCCAGTTGCTATGTGAAACCAAAAATTAGCGAAGAGGATGATCCATGGCCATTTCGGCAACGGTAAACGGGAAGTCTGTCAGCTTTGAAGGGGAAAGCGATACACCGCTCCTCTGGGCCATCCGGGAAGAACTTAAGCTCACCGGTACAAAATTTGGCTGTGGCGTTGCAGCCTGTGGCGCCTGCACCGTTCATGTTGGTGGTGTCCCCACCCGATCTTGCAGCGTTCCAATCAGTGAAATGGAAGGCAAAGCGATCACTACGATTGAAGGGCTGGCAAGCGCCGATGGCACACTACATCCCGTCCAACAGGCTTGGATCGATGCCCAAGTCCCCCAATGTGGATATTGCCAATCCGGCCAGATCATGGCTGCCGTTGCACTCATCAAACAAACTGGTCGACCAAGCGACGCGCAGATTGACGAGGCCATGACCAATCTTTGCCGCTGTGGCACTTACCCGCGCATTCGCAAAGCCATTCAGGCCGCCACAGGCCAAGCCGCTTCAGCGCAGGGAGATGCATGATGGGTATCAAGCGCAGAGCCTTTCTGATCGGCGGTGCGACCTTAATCGGTGGCGGTGCATTCGGCCTATTCTGGGGTGACTCTTCGGCCGCGAAACGCGCCATCGCACTTACTGCTAAAGAAGGCGAAGGGTCTTTCCTCGGCTGGATGAAGATCGCGCCCGATGATGTCGTGACCGTCTATTCTCCGCATATCGACTTTGGCCAAGGATCGCACACAGCGCTTGGGCAGATGCTCGCCGATGAGCTGGATGCCGATTGGTCCAAAGTGAAGGTAGAACAAGCGCCAGCTGACACGGCTTTTGCCAACACGGCGCTGGGCAAAGGCTTTTTGGCTGAAATGTCTGGAAGCCCCGGTTTTATAAACGGTTTGCCTACCGCAGTCATCTCGATGATCGCGCGGTCAATGCCATTGCAGATTACCGGCGGATCGTCGGCAGTTCGCTTTACCGGCCAAGTCGGGATGCGTGTGGTTGGGGCGTCCGCACGACTGGCCTTGATCGAAGAAGCGGCCAGCCGCTTGGGCGTGCCTGCCGCTGAACTTACAACCGCTGACAGCAAAGTCGTGCATGCTAAATCAGGCAAGTCGCTTCGCTATGGCGAATTGGCAGCGGCGGCTTCCGAACGGAGCCTTTCGAGCAAGCCAACCCTGAAGGACGCAAACAGCTTCAAATATATCGGCAAGCCCGTTCCACGAATGGACATCCCAGCCAAGGTCAATGGCAGCGCGCAATATGGCGTTGATGTGATGCTGCCCGAGATGCGCGTGGCCACCATCATGTCAGCTCCAGCCAGAGGCGGCGTTCTTGAATCCGTCGATCAAGCGCCTGCCATGGCAGTCAAAGGTGTTGAGAAAGTCATTCAATTGCCCAGCAGCGTTGTTGTAATCGCTTCAGGCTATTGGGCGGCAAAGAAGGGCCTTGATGCCCTTTCGCCCAAGTTTAGCGATGGCGGCCATGGCGGCTTGTCCTCAGCGAGCGTCCATGAAGCGCAAGTCGCCAAGCGCAAGGCGGGCAAGCCCGATAATGAAGGCGGTGATGGCGATGTTGATGCTGCCTTTGCGGCGTCAGGCGCAAAGCTTGTCGAAGCCGAATATCGCGTGCCTTTCCTCCACCACGCCATGATGGAGCCTTTCGCCCTCACCGGCCACTATAAGGATGGTAAGCTGGAAATGTGGGGCGGGTTGCAAGACCCGATCTCAGCCCGCGCTCGCGCTGCCAAGGCAGCGGATATGAGCATGGATGATGTGAAGTTTAATCCCATGATCATGGGCGGCGGATTTGGTCGCCGTTTCCCCGATATCTGTGAGATTATCGATCAAATTGCGGTCATCGCAAAGCAAGTGCCCTACCCCGTGAAGCTGATGTGGAGCCGTGAAGAAGAGGTCCGCCAAGGCACATTCCGCTGCCAATCGTCGGCGCTGCTCAAGGCTTCTTTGGATTCGAAGGGCAAAATCACAGGCTATCGCAATGACTATGTGCAGGGCCAAGATGCGGAAAGCGAAACCCGCTTCAGCTACTCTCTGCCCGCTGCGTCGCGGCGGCACTTTGAATTTAAGACCAACCAGAATGACGGCCCGTGGCGTTCAGTGAATTCAACCCAGCAAGGCTTTTACAATGAAAGCTTCAT
>DLOX01000073.1:0-14207 GCA_002478575.1 Sphingomonadales bacterium UBA7473
GACCCGGCGGCGGTCAGGATTTCGGCGGTTTTTCAGATATATTCAACGATATTTTCGGCGAGTTCATGGGCGGTGGCGGTGGTCGTCAGCGTCAACGCGGGCCGCAACGTGGCGCGGATTTGCGCTATGATTTGGAAATCACCTTGGAAGATGCCTTCCACGGGAAGAAGACCGATGTCTCCGTCACGGTCGCGACCGCGTGCGAGCCTTGCGCCGGATCAGGCGCGAAGCCTGGCACATCCGCAAAGACCTGCGGGACCTGCGGCGGGCGCGGGCAGGTTCGGGCACAGCAAGGCTTTTTCGTCGTCGAACGGCCATGCCCCACCTGTCGTGGTTCTGGTCAGATTATCGCAGACCCCTGCAACCGTTGCGGCGGCGCAGGCCGCGTTGACAAGGCAAAGACGCTTCAGGTCAACATCCCGGCTGGCGTCGACGATGGCACGCGGATCAGATTGTCTGGCGAAGGGGAGGCCGGCGAACGCGGTGCCCCTGCAGGCGATCTCTACATCTTCTTGCACGTCCAGCGCCATTCGCTGTTCGAACGCGATGGCACGACCTTATTTGCGCGTATTCCGATCAGCTTCACGACGGCGGCACTGGGCGGCATGATCAATGTGCCAGGGCTGGATCGCACCGAACATAGGATCAAGATTCCAGCAGGCATTCAATCGGGCAAGCAGCTTCGCCAGCGCGGCGCTGGCATGCCTGTGCTCAATGCGCGCGGCGTTGGTGATTTGGTCGTGCAGGTTGATGTCGAGACGCCAACCAAGCTCAGCGCCAAACAGCGGGAGCTGTTGGAGGCGTTCCGCGCCACTGAAACCGGCGATGAATCCCCCCAATCGCGCGGTTTTTTTGACAAGATAAAAGAGGCTTGGGACGATTTGACGGAGTGAGTAAGACCGTCCCATGACCAACCAAGACCCCATCCGCTGGCTCGAACGCGTCACGGCTGTTGATCCCAACCGCCGATGGCTCACGGACGATCTGGGCACTGAAACTTATAGCGAGTTAGAACGGTCCGTTCTCTCGACCGCCCATTGCCTCATCGCCCACGGCGTCGCTCCGGGGGACCGTGTTGCAGCGCAGATCGAAAAATCCCGCTTCGGCTTGCATCTCTATCTTGCCTGCCTGTGGATGGGTGCCGTCTATTTGCCGCTGAACACGGGCTATACCCGTTCAGAACTTGATTATTTCATGGCCAATGCAGAACCGGCGCTGTTCATCACAGATGACGATGCGCCCTATGCGCCAGCAGGTCCAATGCATTTGACTTTGACCGTCAAAGGCGAAGGCCGCTTCTTCGCGGTTGAGCCAGCGCCAAATCAGCAGCGCACCCTTTTCGCGCCCGAAACGCTCGCGGCCATGCTTTACACTTCGGGCACCACCGGAAAACCCAAAGGCGCAATGCTGACTCGCGCCAATCTTTTCAGTTCTGCAGAGACGTTGGTCGCAGCGTGGCACTTTACGGCGGACGATGTTCTGATCCATGCGCTTCCCATCTTCCATGTCCATGGGCTGTTCGTTGCGACCAATACCATCCTTGCTGCAGGGGCTTCGATGGATTTCCTCGCGAAATTTGATCCCGATGCGGTGATTGATCGCTTTGCGACTTCAACGTGCCTGATGGGTGTTCCCACCTTCTACACGCGCCTCCTCAGCCATCAACGGTTGACCAAAGACTCCGCTGCGCCGATGCGGCTGTTCATTTCGGGCTCCGCGCCGTTGCTCGCTGAAACGCATAAAGCGTTTGAAGCGCGGACGGGGCAGATGATCCTAGAGCGATACGGCATGACCGAAACGATGATGAACACGTCCAACCCTTATGAGGGGCGGCGCGTGGCTGGCACCGTTGGTCCAGCCCTTCCCGGCGTCTCGGTGCGTGTCGCTGATCCTGAGACGGGCAATTTGCTTGCCACCAACGAGATTGGCGGAATCGAAGTCAAAGGCCCTAATGTCTTTGCCGGATATTGGCTGATGCCCGAGAAAACCGCATCGGAATTCCGCGCCGATGGCTTTTTCATCACGGGCGATTTGGGGAAGATTGATGAGCTTGGCTATGTCCATATTATTGGACGCGGCAAGGATCTGATCATCTCCGGTGGCCTCAACATCTATCCCAAAGAAGTTGAAGAGGCGATTGATGCGCTGCCGGGGGTTGAGGAAAGCGCCGTCGTAGGCGTACCGCACCCTGATTTTGGCGAAGCTGTGGTCGCCATTGTGGTTGGCACAGCGACACCAGAGGCGATCAAGGCCGGGATCGCCGCCACTTTGGCGCGTTTCAAACAGCCTCGCATCGTTGAAATCGTCGATGCGTTGCCCCGCAACACGATGGGCAAGGTTCAAAAGTCCGTATTGAGGGAAGCGCGAGAAAACTTGTTTAACAGTGAATGAAGGGTTGCGTTTTGACACCCATGTCGTCAGGCTGCCCTTACAGAGACGAATATTGGGGTATTCAGGAGGATTATTTGTTGCGTAACGCTCAATCTATGCGGCGGCAGCCACCGTCGCTTTTCTATGCAATGACTGAGGCGCCTCGCGCTTTTTTTGAATTTGGTTCACTGCCATTCGCATTGCCTTGGCTTTCAACGGCGCCGCGCGGCGATGGCCATCCCGTGATGGTGCTGCCCGGCTTCGTGACAACGGACACATCAACCGCGATCCTCCGCAACTATCTCGATGGCTTGGGCTATGATGCCTATGCTTGGGAGCTGGGACGCAATTTGGGTCCCAAAGCGATTGGCACCGAAGGTGAAAAGCTGATCGCTCGTCTCGAAGATATTTTCGTGGAAACGGGTGAGAAGGTCAGCCTTGTTGGCTGGTCTTTGGGTGGCATGATGGCCCGGCAATTGGCGCGTCGCCGTCCAGATATGGTCCGTCAGGTAATTACGCTGGGTTCGCCAATCGTAGGCGATCCACGTGCGACGACGGTATGGCGCATGTATGAATGGGCCACAGGCAGCCGCATCGATGATGAAAATGTGATGGCGCAAATCCGCGAAAGCGAGCTTCCCCCGCCGGTGCGCTCAACCGCAATCTTCTCCAAGAGCGATGGCGTAGTCGCTTGGCAGAATTGCATGGAGCCTGAGACGCCAACGACGGACAATATCGAAGTCTATGGCAGCCATTGTGGCCTTGGCGTTAATCCCGGCGTGCTTTATGCCGTTGCGGATCGTCTGGCGCTTCCCGATGGCGAATGGCAGCCTTTTGATCGGTCAGGCGTGAAAAGCTGGATGTATCCCGGCGCGACTGCGGCTCATTGAGAACCGCCGTCATTCCGGGCTTGACCCGGAATCCATGCCTCAATGTTCGTGCAAGTCTGGATGCAGCAAGTCTGGGCTAACCTGAGAGGCATGGATTCCGGATCAAGTCCGGAATGACGAGAGTGTTTAACCAACCAACCCCGGCCAGGCCTTCAAATCCTCTGGCCGGTCGCAATCTGCGAGCGTATCCAACACTGCATAGCGCAAGCCCCGCGCTTCCAGCCGCTTGACCGTCTCTGGAAACACATCCTCTGTGCTCCAGGCCATATCTGTGAGCAAGAAGGGCATGGGGGCGGAAATCCCAATCAGATAATAGCCGCCATCCTCTGCCGGTCCGATCACAGCATCATGATCAGACAATGCGGCGATGGCGGCCTGAACATGGCGAGCCGCTAGCCCCGGCGTATCCGCGCCAAAGAAGATGCAAGGGCAAGGCTCCATCATCGCGAGCAGCTTCGCGGTTAAATCACCCTCCACTTGCGCACGATAGATGAGATCAACGCCTAGCCAAGCCGCAAACTGATCCGCTGACCCGCCAGTATAAGCAATCTCCACCCTCTCCCCCGAAGCCCTGAGCGTCGTCACGGTCTGCTCGGTCAACCGCTTGTGCACCAAAGCCGCGCCGTCGGCGCCAATGGCCGGGATCAGCCGCGTCTTCGCCTCGCCTGGCACCGGGTATCGCGTGAAGAGAATGAGGCGGGGGGGCATAGTCAAAGCTCATCCTCCAAAAGTGGAGTGTTGCAAAGCGGCAAATAGCATTTAGGGCTTTCCACTATGATTTCTGCGTGCACACTCGCCCATGGCTGAACAAAGCCCCTTAGAGGCCTTTAAGTCTGTGCTTACGGGCACGGCGCGGGCAATGGCGCAAGAACCTGAGGTGGAGCTGGCCTTCACCGCCGATCAGCCGACCCAGTCGGGCAAGAATTTCCGTGTGCCGATGCCGGGCCGCTCGCTTCCGCCCGAGCAAGTCGCCGAAGCGCGCGGCTTTGCGGACGCCATGGCGCTGAAGCTGCGCCACCATGATGCCAGCGCCCACGCTCGGCTGCGGCCATCTGATCCGGTGGCGGGCAGCGTGTTTGATGCGGTGGAGACGGCGCGGGTTGAGGCGCTGGGTGCCCGGTCTATGGCAGGCGTCAAGGCCAATCTCTCCCACGCGCTTGATATGCGGATGCGGACTGACCCTATCGCGCGGGCGCAAGGGGCGGATGAAGTGCCGCTTGCCACTGCCATTGGCCTGATGGTGCGCGAGCGCTTGACCGGAGAACCTGCCCCAGCGGCGGCAGAAGGCGGCCTCGCCATGGTGCGCGGCTGGATCGAAGATAAGGGCGGCGATGATCTTGATGCGCTTGGCCTTGCGCTCGATGATCAGGCGGCCTTTGCCTCGCTCGTCCAAAAACTGCTCGCCGATCTGCAATTGACCGATGCCGCGCCAGAGATGGACCCCACCGAAGCATCCGACGAAGATGATGACGAGGATGAGGGCGAAGGCGATCAAAATCAGGATGATAGCGACGAGGGCCAGGGCGATGCCCAAATGGAGGCCCGCGCCGAACAATCCGAAGGCGAAGCCCAAGAAGGCGAAGATCAGCAGATCGAATCCGAAACCGATATGGAAGGCGATGCCGATCCTGGTGACGAAGGCGAGGAGGGGATGCTCCCCACGCGTCCCAACCGGCCCATGGGCGATATGCCGCCGGATTTTGACTATAAAGCCTGGTCCCAAGCGCATGATGAAGTGATTGCCGCGACGGAGCTCTGCGATGAGGAGGAGCTGACCCGGCTTCGCGCCTATCTCGATCAGCAATTGCTCCACCTTCAGGGCGCTGTGACCAAGCTCGCCAATCGCTTGCAACGGAAGCTGATGGCGCAGCAAAACCGCAGTTGGGATTTTGATCAGGAAGAAGGCATATTGGATGCGGCGCGGCTGGCGCGGATCGTTGTCTCGCCCGGCACGTCCCTTTCCTACAAGGTGGAACAGGATATTGAGTTTCGCGATACGGTTGTCACGCTTTTGATCGACAATAGCGGATCGATGCGCGGCCGGCCGATCAGCATTGCCGCGATCAGCGCGGATATCATGGCGCGGACGTTAGAACGCTGCGGTGTGAAGACCGAGATTTTGGGCTTTACCACGCGAGCATGGAAGGGCGGCCAATCCCGCGAGACTTGGCTCGCCGCAGGCCGCCCTGCCCATCCCGGGCGGCTCAATGACCTTCGTCATATCCTCTATAAAGGCGCGGATGAACCTTGGCGGCGCGCGAAGAAAAGCCTTGGTCTGATGATGCGCGAAGGCTTGCTCAAAGAAAATATCGACGGCGAGGCACTGCTGTGGGCCCATAGCCGCCTGATCGCGCGGCCCGAAGAACGCAAAATCCTGATGGTGATCTCAGACGGTGCGCCCGTGGATGACAGCACCCTAAGCGTGAACCACGGCGCCTATCTGGAGCGCCACTTGCGCCAAGTGATCGGCTGGATCGAAGGCAAATCCCCGGTCGAGCTCTGCGCGATTGGCATCGGCCATGACGTGACACGCTATTATTCTAGGGCGGTGACGATCATGGACGCGGAACAGCTCGGCGGGACCATGGTTGAGCAGTTGGCGGGGTTATTTGATACGGTTTGACGTCTGAGCCAATCGCGTCAGCCCAGTGCATTTAATAGCCGGTCGGCCAGCCTCTCCGCCACGTCACCCTTCGCCATCCGCTCCCAGCTTTCAACGCCAGCCTCCGTCACGATATGGACGCTGTTGGCATCGCCGCCCATCACATCTCCCGAAACATCGTTGGCGACGATCCAATCGCAGCCTTTCTTCGCCAGTTTAGCTTGAGCATGGGGAATGATATTTTCGGTTTCGGCTGCAAAGCCAACCACCAAAGCAGGGCGATTAGGGCTCCGGCAGAGAGTCGCAAGGATATCGGGGTTTTCGACAAGGGTCAGCGTGGGCGGTGCGCCGCTGCCATCTTTCTTGATCTTTTGCAAAGCACCTTCCACGCGCCAGTCGGCGACGGCGGCGACCATGATGGCGGCGTCGGCGGGCAGCGCGGCGTCTACGGCTGCTGCCATTTCTCTTGCTGTCTCGACATTGATACGAGTCACGCCTTCTGGCGTCTCAAGCATTACGGGTCCCGCGATCAGGGTCACTTTGGCACCACGATTGGCCAGTGCCGCTGCTATCGCAAAGCCTTGGCGGCCTGAGGATCGGTTCGCGATGTAACGCACTGGATCAATCGGCTCATGGGTAGGGCCAGCGGTGACAATGATGTGTGGTGCCACTTCGTCACCCATTCCCAAAATCGGGCTGTCCTTCCAACGGATCGTTGCCGCCATGAAGGGCCGCTTTGATCCGCCCCATCATGGCTTCTGGCTCTGGCAATCGTCCTGGTCCAAATTCGCCGCAGGCCATCGGGCCTTCATCGGGATCAATGACGGTGATGCCATCCGCACGCAGCTGGGCAACATTGCGAACGGTCGCGGGATGTTGCCACATGCGCACATTCATCGCCGGGAAGGCAATGACCGGCTTGTCTGTCGCAAGAAGCAAAGTCGTCGCCAAATCGTCGGCAATGCCAGCGGCCATCTTCGCCATAAGGTCGGCCGTGGCGGGCGAGATCACAACCAGATCAGCTTGGCGAGAGAGTTGGATATGCCCCATCTCTGCCTCATCCTTCAGATCGAACAAATCCGTATAAACTTTGTCTTCAGAAAGGGCCGCAAGCGACAAAGGCGTCACAAATTGTGCCCCGCCTTTGGTCAGCACGCAGCGGACATCCATGCCGGATTTGCGAATGAGGCGAACCAGCTCGCAGGATTTATAAGCCGCGATGCCGCCGCCGATGATGAGAAGAATGCGTTTGGCCGTCATGCGCCGCCTTATGGCAGGGCAGGGGCATTGCTGTCGAGAGGCTGTGAGGTTGGCTTGAAGGCTGCGAAGCCTGCCATGATCGCTTGCGGCAAGAAGGCGAGGCCCAAGAGGAGGACGGGAGAGACCCAAAGCCCCCAATAGAAATTCTCAAGCCGACCCGCGATCATGAAGAGGGTCGTATACCCAATAAGCGCGAGGGAAACGGCGCGGCCGGTTTTGTCGGCTTTGCCAAACCATCCTGCCATCGCCAGCGGTACCAGAATCGCTGCCGCCCATTCAGGAAAAGCCCGGAGCATTGTCGTTTCGCCCAAGGCCTGCAGAGCAAACCCCCAGCCCCCGGACTTCAGCCAGCCTTGGGACGCGCCATCGCCTGGGTTGGTCACGGCTATAACGGCCTGCGCATGAAGTGCGATCACCGCGAGTGCAGCGCTGAGCAAGGCTGCCCATGCGGCGGTGGCCCTCCATTGTTTATCGACCACAGCGACAAACAGGAACAATCCCGCAATTGGCAGGATTGTTTCACGGATCAGGATGGCCATTGCGACTGCGACCAAAGAGGGCCAAATGTACCGACCGTTGTGGAGGCCAAGCGCCAGCGCGACGAGGAGCCCAGCCCAAGCGTCATGAAAAAGCATCAAGTTCGGCAGGCCGATGATGAAGAGGCCGGATGTAAGCAAAAGGATCGCCGCCACCCTAGGCACAGCGTCCGCAAAACTCTCCTTTATCCGCACCCACCAAACCATAAGCGTTGCCGCAATCAGGCCCCAAAGCAACGCCTGCGCGCCTGTCATCCCCAGCGTTGCGATCAATGTGGCCAATGTTGGCATACGCATGGTGAAAAAGGGTTTGAGCGGGAATCCTTCTTGCCGGTGTAGTTCAGCCTCTGCGGCATAATAATCATCGCCCGACGCCACACGCTCTGCGATCGTTTTGTACAGCTGCAGATCGGTCATGCCAGACTGTTGCGGTGCGGCGGTCACAATCGCTCGGCTCGATGCTGCATCAGGGGCGAGCGTGATTGACAGGCCATAGGCAATCCAGAGCAAAAGCCCGAGCACCAAAGCCAGGATCTTGGCTTTGCTCCATCCATCAATGCGCGTCTTCACCACCATGACAGGCGGATAGCGGAACTATGGTTAACTAAGGGTTTGCACCACCCACAATGCGCCAGCGCCAAACGCAGCTGCGGCCATCAACATCAACGCCGTTCCGAAGCCACTGCCTTTGCGCTCGCTCTTGTCCCAGATCAGTTTTACCGGCGCCAGAGGCGGAGGCTCTGGTGCGCCCCCTTTCTTGGGGAGTTGTTGGTCTAGGCGGCGGATAAGATCGGGCACAAGCGCGAGGGTTTCGGCCTGTTTCTTCAGGCCATCGGCAATGGCGGCTTCAGGGCCAAGTTCGCCCCTGATCCAGTCGCGCACGAAAGGCGATGCGACGTCCCACATATTGATGCCGGGATAGAGCGATGTGGCAATGCCTTCGACCATCACCATCGTTTTTTGAAGGAGGAGCAGATGCGGCTGTGTCTGCATGTCAAAGTCGCGCGTGATAGCGAACAAGCTATCGAGCATCTGCCCAACCGAAAGTTCACTGACTGGTTTGCCGCGCGTTGGCTCGCCGACGGCCCTTAGCGCCGTCGCGAATTCATCGACATTATGATAGTTGGGCACATATTGAGCATCAAAATGGATTTGAGCGACGCGCTTATAATTGCCTGTAGTCAGGCCATAGAGGATCTCAGCAAGCCAAACCCGCGCTTGGCGATCAATGCGGCCCATGATGCCAAAATCAATGGCAACAATCGTGCCATCAGACTTCACGAACAAATTGCCTTGATGCATGTCCGCGTGGAAGCAGCCTTCTGCTATGGCTTGATGGAGGAAGGTCAGGACCAGCTTCTTCGCCAGCGCCTCCAGATCATGGCCGGCGGCTTTCAGGGCTTCCATATTGGAAATCTTGATCCCATCGATCCATTCGAGCGTCATCACGCGACCGGATGTGCGATCCCAATCGATCGTCGGAATATCATAGCCGGGGATGGCGGCCATGGCTTCTTTGAGTTCAGACGCACTGGCGGCTTCGCGGCGAAGGTCCAGTTCGCGCAGAGTCCAGCGTTTGAGATTGGCAATTACCAATTGGGGGCGAAGGCGGGAAGCTTCCCCACCCAAAGCCTCGAGATGCGCCGCTGCCCATTCATAGGTTTCTATGTCGCGAGCAAATTGTTCGCGGATGCCGGGCCGAAGCACCTTGACCGCAACCTGCTTGCCTTCGTTGGTGATCGCTTTGTGCACCTGCGCGATGGAGGCAGCCCCCACTGGCTCAGGATCGATATGCGAGAAAAGCTCAGCGGCCGGCTTGTTCAGGCTTGTGTCAATCTCGGCATAGACTTTGTCGAACGGCGCGGGCGGCAACTGATCTTGCAGGGACAGCAGATTATAGGCAGCTTCGGTGCCAATTATATCGGGCCGCGTAGCTAGCGTCTGGCCGAGCTTGATCGCAGCGGGGCCAATTGCGGTGAAGGCCCCAGCATAGTCAGGCACTTTGGGCTGGAAAGTCCCAAAGCGCGCAACGCGGCACAAGCGGCGCACTTGAAGCGGCAAATTGCGATTGGACTCAATCGCTTGGAGCGCGCCATGCCGTGCAAGGGTGCGTCCCCATGTGATGAGGCGCCACAAATGTGTCGTGTGAGAGGTCAAATCTTCCAGCCGCTATGGATTGCTACAAGTCCGCCCAAAAGCGGCTCCACTTTAGTTTGCACAAAACCCGCGTCCGCGACCATCCGTTCAAAGGTCGGCATATCGGGGAAGCGACGGATGGATTCGATAAGGTATCGGTAGCTATCCTCGTCGCCCGCTACCAGCTTGCCAATCTGAGGAACGAGCTTGTGGCTATAAGCGTCGTAGATTTCGGCAAATCCTGGCCAAAGCGTCGTCGAAAATTCGAGGCAATAGAAACGCCCTCCGCGCTTAAGCACCCGATGTGCCTCGGAGAGAGCCTTGTCGATATAGGTGACGTTCCGAATACCAAAGGCGATGGTATAGGCATCAAAGCTGCGATCATCGAAGCTGAGCACTTCGGCATTTTGTTCCGACCAAGTCAGCCCGCCAATTTCGCGCTTCATGGCCCGCTCCATGCCAACAGCCAGCATCTCCGGGTTGATATCCGCGACTGTGACCATCGCGCCTTTGGCTTGGAGACGAAACGCTATGTCGCCCGTTCCGCCCGCCATATCGAGGATCATATCGCCCTCACGGGGCTTCACGCGCCGAACGAAGCGATCCTTCCACAACCGATGCATGCCTGCCGACATCGCGTCATTCATCACATCATAGCTGGAGGCGACATTGGAAAAGACGCCACCAACGCGCGTGCGCTTTTCTTCGGGGCTGACATCTTCGTAACCGAAAGAGACTGTGTCTTGCATGGGGGAAGCCTCTAGCCATGTCGCCCGCTTCCCGCTAGCGGATTCCGTGTGCCAGAGCTTCCCGAAGTTGAAACCACCGTGCGCGGCTTGGCGCAACTGCTAGATGGCCAAATCTTGGTGCGGGTTGAACCGCGCCGTGCGGACCTTCGGCGGCCGATTCCTGTTGATCTCAGACAGCGGATGCAAGGCGCGCGAGTGACGGGGCTTTCGCGCCGCGCGAAATATGGGATCATTGAAACTGATCGTGGGGACAGTCTGATCTTTCACCTTGGCATGTCTGGCAAATGGCGCATCGATGCGGAGCCGCTTTTGACGCACGACCATTTGATCTTGGAAACGGAGGCGGGGCGAGTGCTTGCCCTCAATGATCCTCGCCGTTTTGGCTCATTGGATTTGGTGGAGACTGCTCGCGTGGCCGCGTTCGGTCCGTTTGCTGCGATGGGGCCAGAGCCTCTAGGTGCCGATTTTTCAACTGCCTATTTGCGGAACGCGCTCGACGGTCGGCTGGCGCCCATCAAGGCCATGCTGCTTGATCAGAGAATCGTGGCGGGGCTTGGGAACATCTATGTCTGTGAGGCTCTAAACATGGCGGGGATCAGTCCGATTCGATCTGGCGGGCAAGTGTCGAAACCCGCGCTGGAGCGTTTGGTGGAGGCGATTCGAGATGTGTTGACCGCCGCGATCAAAGCCGGAGGATCAACACTCCGTGATTTTGCCCGCCCCGACGGAGAATTGGGCTATTTTTCCAACCAATGGCGGGTTTATGGCCGCGAAGGGGAGGCCTGTTCCTGTGGCAAGCCGGTCCTCCGTCGAGTGGATGCTGGGCGATCAACCTTTTACTGCGGCAAATGCCAGCGTTAATGGTTGACCTATTCCGGCAGCTTCGCTAGTGCCGCCGACGGTTCGGTGCAGACGATTCTGCGCCGCTTTTCTTTTTGCTGAATAACATAAGGTTTTTGATCCATGGCGAATACGCCTCAGGCCCGCAAACGCATCCGTCGCAACGATCGTCGTGCAACGATCAACCATAACCGCGTCAGCCGCATCCGCACCTTCGTGAAGAAGGTGGAGCTTGCGATCGGTTCTGGTGATAAGACGGCAGCCGCCGCTGCATTGGCTGCAGCTCAGCCAGAATTGGCAAAGGGCGTTGCAAAGGGTGTGTTGCATAAGAACACTGTCGCGCGGAAATTCTCGCGTTTGACCAAGGCCGTTCTCGCACTCGCGTAACTTTCACCAAAAATGTCGGGATTTTGCCCCGTCTGTCAAATGGACAGGCGGGGCTTTTTGTCATCTTGACTTTACATCATGGAAAATCGGCTGTTAAGCGCGATTCGCTACCAGGCAGAATCCACCCCCACATTATTTATTACTAATTTTCAATAACTTAAGTCCCTAGATCGTGAATCCGCGCTGAATCAAGTCAATGGGATTTATTTCAAATTTGTGAAATAGTTTCGTTGTGCCGAGGTCTCAATTCTCTCAAAAATAGCCTCTTGCCGGTCGCGAATCGCCGACCGGCATGTAGTCAGCGCCGTTGGCCCTTACACCCTGCCGTTTGGCGGGCTGAGGAAGATGGTGTCTGGAGTTGGGCTATATCGCTTTGTGGGGAGCGGGACGTCGGATGTTGGGAGTAAGCGTGTTGGATATGGGTGCCTCTTCAAAGCTGCCGGAAGCAGAATGGCAGCAAGTGAGGCAGGCCTTGCGGGCAAGCATGGGTGTGCGCAGCTTTGACCATTGGTTGAAGCCTGTGGCGCTGGCAGCTTATGATCCAGATCGCGCTTTGATTACACTGAGCGTCAATTCAAGCTTTATGGCGGGATGGGTTAAGAGCCATCATGCTGATCGGCTGCTCGCAGCATGGAAACTTGCTTTGCCAGCCGTTCGAAGTGTTGAGATTATTTCTTCGTCCGATGGGATGGCCCTATCATCGGCGCCGGTTGAGGCGGATGAAGTTGTCGTTGCACCGGTGGAGGCCACTTCTGCGTCGAGCGCTTTCGATCCACGTCAGACCTTTCAGAGCTTTGTAACTGGCACCACCAATGCCTTGGCCGCCAACGCAGCCAAAGCACTGTGCGGAGAGACCGGCAATCGCTATTCCCCGCTCTTCATCCATGCTCAAACAGGTCAAGGCAAAACCCATTTGCTGCACGCCATTGGCCATGCTTGGGTGAATGCCCATCCGGGTCGCACGGCACTCTATATGTCGGCTGAACGTTTCATGCTGGATTTTGTCCACGCCATGAAGGCGCGGGATACATTGGCGTTCAAAACGCGCATGCGCTCTGCTCAATTGCTGATGATTGACGATGTGCAATTCATCGCGGGCAAAGAATCGACGCAGGAAGAGTTTCTGCACACGGTGGATGAAGTGCTCCGCTTGGGCGGCACTCTGGTGATCAGTGCAGATCGCCCGCCGCATCTTTTGGATGGCGTTGAAGGCCGTATCTTGTCTCGCCTGACGCAAGGCTTGGTCGCTGATATTAAGCCAGCAGACTTTGGCCTGCGCCGTGCGATCCTAGGTGTCCGTGCTGCTGCCCATCCCGAAGTGAAGATTGGTGATGAAGTCCTAGATCTGCTCGCCGGCCGGATCCAATCCAATATCCGCGAACTGGAGGGCGCACTTAACCGGTTGGTGGCTTATGCCTCACTTAGCGGTCGGGCGGTCACCATTGATTTTGCCGATGAAGTTTTGGCGGACATGTTCCGCGCGAGCCAACGCCGGATCACAATCGACGAAATCCAAAAGCGTGTGTCTGAGCATTTCCGAATCCGGCAAGCTGAGATGGTCTCTGCCCGCCGTGCCCGCGAAGTGGCTCGCCCGCGCCAGATTGCTATGTATCTCGCCAAGCAACTGACGCCGCGATCCTTGCCAGAAATTGGCCGCCGATTTGGTGGACGGGACCATACGACAGTGATCCACGCCGTCCGTCAAATCGAACGACTGCGCGGTCTCGATACCGACATGGACAATGATATCCGGACTTTGCTCCGGACATTGGAGGGGTAGACTTTAACTGCCGCTCAGGCTGAGCCTGACGAAGCCCTTTGATCGTCCATAGCAGCCAATTCCCTTCGTCAAGCTCAGGGTGAGCGGAATTCGTGCTGGCCTTTTTGTCTAACCCTTCGTAACCCGCCAGATCATATTGCCGCTGTCATCCGCCACCAGAAGCGCGCCTTTGCCATCAATGGCAACGGCGGCTGGCCGGCCAAAGGCCTTATCCTCATCCTTCGATAGAAATCCGGTCAGCACTGGCACGGGCTTCACACCTTTCGCCGGAAAGCCTTGCGCAGTGAACGGAATGAAGACGACCTTATAGCCTGACTTTGGTTTGCGGTTCCAAGAGCCGTGGAGCGCGACAAAGGCCCCCTTGGCAAAAGGATCACCCAGTGCCGTTCCGGTATTGAACGTCATCCCCAAAGCGGCCACATGCGGCCCGAGCGCATAGTCAGGCCGTTTGCTATATTGTTTCAGGTCCATCCGGTCTTGCTTCACCCGGCGGTCTTCCTCTTGGCCCCAATAGAAATAGGGCCAGCCGTAAAATGTGCCGAAGGTGACCGAGGTCATATAATCGGGCGGACCATCAGAACCTAGCATGTCGCGCTCATTGACTGTTGTCCAAAGCGTGCCTGTATCAGGATTGAAGGCAAGGCCGGTTGGATTGCG
>DLOX01000073.1:14242-20103 GCA_002478575.1 Sphingomonadales bacterium UBA7473
CGGTTGGATTGCGCAGGCCATAGGCAAAGACGCTGGAGCGGCCCTTGGCCAAATCCAGTTCCTTGATCTGGGCGCGATGCTCCTCGCTCTCCATCCCATTTTCACCAATATTGCTGTTCGAGCCAATGGTCACATAGAGGCGATTGCCTTTGGGATCGTGGAGCAAGTTGCGCGTCCAATGGTTGTTGGGCGCTTGATCGGGGAGAGGCACGACATCCTTGCCCGTGTCATTGATCTTGGTTTGCCCCAGCGCGTAGGGATAAACGCGCACACCATTGGTGTTGGCGACGTAGAGCTGATCCTTGACCAGCGCCATGCCATAAGGCGACTTCAACCCTTCCAACAGAATATGGCGCGTTTCGGCCAAGCCATCGCCGTCTGTATCGCGCAGCAATGTGATGCGATCTGCTGACTTGCCGCCCGCGTTTGCTTTCAGGATCAAATTCTTGGCAATCCAATCTTCAAAACCTTGCGCGTCCCGCTCTGGCGCATTGCTTTCCGCGACCAGCACATCGCCATTGGGTAAAACGAGCATATTGCGGGGGTGCTTGAGATCAGCCGCATAGGGCGTGACCTTCAGGCCTGCGGCGGCCGTCGGCAGTTCGCCCTTCTTCCACCCCACGACATCCGCGATCTGGATCGTTGGGAAATTCTCCCGCCTGATCTGAGACACATCAGGCGTTTGCCCTTGTGTCTTCGCAATATCGAGCTTCGCCACATCTGGCGTCGACAGATACCAAAGCCCGCCCCCAATCGCGATGATGAGAATGATCAGGATGTTACGAATATGGGCTTTGCGAGACATGGGACGGGACCTTGAAGAAAAGCAGGTTCCCGGCCCTTAGACCTAACAGGATGATCCCGTCAAAACCCCAAAGACGCTAGGCTTGCACTTCTTCTTTGGAGCTTCCTCCTCGTCGCTTGCCGCCATCATGCCGCCAGGGCTGGTGATGAACCAACTGGTCATAGAGCGATAACGCACCCGCGCGGTCCAATCCGGGTTCCATGGCCCTGTGGCAGGGCGTGGCGGGAAAGCGAAATTGGCTTCAGGGCCATAAGCGTAAAGCGATCCCATCATGAAATTGGGCGCATGATTTTTCACCTCAGCAGGGATGGTGCAGCTGGTTTGGCTGGGCGGCATGACGACCTTCTCGCCAATCAAGCGCTGCACCGTTGCAGGCGGCAGCCAATCCCAAAGCCCCCCGCCAAATTCCTTCGCAGTCGAAGATGTCCACCAAACGAAGTCCGTAGGCTCGCCCTTGCTCATATCGCCGCCCATGGCGAAAGCGAGGAAACCAGTGGCACCGGTCACGCCGTTCCAAGTGAGGTTGGTTGACCCGCCCGGCATGGCAGTCGATTTGCCATTGATCCCCGGCATATAATCTTGCGTCAGAGAAAATTTAATCTCAGGCGCAATGTTCGAGGCGATGCGATGCTCGCCCAAGACCGAGCTATCGGAGGGCGCCGTCTTTGAGCTTTTCTTGTTGGGCCAGTCGGCGAAGGTGCGGCTGTTGCTGACCATTGGTCCTGGATCGACGGGTACGCGTGTGGAGAAGAGCCCCGGCGGGATTTGGCCCGCCGCGACTTTTGCAAAGTCGATGATGACTGGCTGGCCCTTCGCGGCTTTGGCACCGCAACCCCAAAAGAGGATCAACCGGCCTTTAGGGCGCTGGAAGTCAGTTGGCATTTCAGAGGATGGCGCACGATCTGGGACCAGCAAAGGCACGGACTTCCCAAGCTTAGCGGCCGGTTGAAGGAAATGATCAATCTTGGCAGCGCCTTTGTCGGGCGAAGCCGTTGATCCCATCCGAAAGCGCAATTCGCGGGCGACTTTGTTCCCGCCTCCTCCAAACATCATCGACAAGGCGCCACCCGCGCCGCTGCCCATGGCGGCCATTCCGGTTTGCGTGCCGACATCAATGGCATAACGCGCTTTGGGAGCGGCAGGCGCTGCTTTATTCTGGGCAGAAATGGTGCTGGCGGCTGTCGTGCCGGCCAAAAGCAAAATGACGCTGTACTGGAAAATACTCTTCATCGCTTGATCCCTAACTTGGTGAACCAGAGCGACCCAGCTTTCACTTATGCACAAAGCTTAGCATGTCAGATGCCATCTGCAAGCAGATGATCGGCGTCACAATGTCTCGTCGTCGTCCCCTGGGGGATGGAGACGAAGCCGAGCGACACGGCGGCTATCGGCCTCAACGATTTCGATCTGCCAGCCGCTGCCATGCTCGAGGACTTCACCCGCCTGCGGGACATGTCCAGCGAGCACGAAGGCCAAGCCACCGATCGTGTCGACATCTTCGTCGACATCGCCCAGTCGGCCATCAATGGTCGCAGCCACTTCTTCCAGCGGCGCCCGGGCATCAGCTTCCCAAACACCTTCGGCCATTGCCGTTAAAAGCGCGACCGGCGCTTCATCATGCTCATCTTCAATCTCACCGACAATTTCTTCGACCAAATCTTCAATCGTCACCAGCCCATCGGTGCCCGAATATTCATCAAGAACAATCGCAAGATGCATCCGGCTGCTCCGCATATCGGCAAGCAGATCAAGCACGCCCATGGATTGGGGCACATAAAGCGGTTCTCGGATCAGCCTCGAAAGCGACGCGGGAGGTTTTTCCCCTGACGCCAGGATGGCGAAGACATCCTTGATGTGGATCATCCCAATCACTTCATCGAGGCTATCTTTATAGACCGGCATCCGGCTGTGCCCGCCTTCAGCAAAGGCTTCGACCAGATCGGCAAAGCCCATCGTCTCAGGCACCGCAATAATGTCAGACCGTGGCACGGCAACATCGCCGACTGTGCGATCTCCAAAATGCAGCAAATTGCGCAGCATTTGCCGCTCGATGCTGGATAAGCCGCCTGCCTCATCTTCTTCGGCCGGGGCGTCTTCCTCAGCCTCATCAATCGCGTCTTCAATCTGATCGCGAAGCGTTGGCTCTTTGCCGCCAAATAAAGCCGATTTCAGGCGTGTCCAAATCCGGCTGCTACTATGGTCGTCTGGCATGGCAGGCTTTAATCTTCTCCATAAGGGTCGTGCAGACCCAAGTGCGCCATCACCTGACGCTCCACATTTTCCATCAATTGGGCTTCATCATCCCCCATATGATCATAGCCTAGCAGATGGAGAAGGCCATGGACAATAAGATGCGTCGCGTGGGCCTCGGTCGTTACATTTTTTTCCGCAGCTTCGCGAATACAGGTTTCCCGGGCAAGGATGATGTCGCCAAGGAGGATGGGGTGGGGAGATGCTTCGCCGCGCGCAAGCTCCTCCAGTTCATCGGCTTCCAATTGAGGGAAGGACAGCACATTGGTCGGCTTGTCCCTGTCCCGCCATTCGCGATTGAGGGCATGAACTTCGGCATCGTCGGTGAGTTTGATGCTGAGTTCAGTGCCGGGACCAAAGGCCTTGGCATAGGGCGTGGCAGCAAGCGTCGCGAGGCAGGCCGCTTCGGCGCGGGCCTCCCAAGCGGCCTCATCGCTCCAGCCCTGGTTGATGATATCAATTTCGATCACACTGGCCTGTCTGGCCTTAGAATATTCCCATAGCAAGACCAGCGCCCAACATCGCGCCAACTTCTTGGCAGCGTGTAAGATCGGTATCGGTTATGACCTTGGGTGCCAGAATCTGTTCTGGCGTTTGCGCATGGGTGCAAATGATCAGCGGATCAGCAACAGGCTTCAACCGCCACCCGGTCGCGATCCGAGCAATCTGCCGCGCTGCGCCTTCGCCGTCTGATCCGGCACAGATCATCGACGCATAAGGCCGGCCCTCGATCTTGCCCAAGACGGGATAGTAAGTGCGGTCAAAGAAATCCTTCATCATGCCGGACATGCTGGCGAGATTCTCGGGGCAAACGAACAGATATCCATCGGCGGAGAGGAGATCGTCAGCGCCCGCGCTTGCAGCGGCGATCATCCGAACCTCACATTCGCTTTGCGCGGCTCCGTAAGCGGCAAGCACCATAGCTTCGCTGCCGCCGGTGGCGCTATGCCAGATCATGAGAAGGGTCTTCACCTCGTCGCCTAAGCCCCTTGGCCGTTCGCCAAAATTGGCTGACCCATCAGCCGCGCCATCAGATCTTCACGGTGGGTTATAACATCAACGGATTGCAGATAAGTGACGCTTGGGCCAGAAAGGCTTGGGTCGGCGACAAACAAGCCTTCCTTCCCCGTCCCCGTAATTTCGGTCGGCCAGTGCAAGGATTGGAAATCCTGGGGCCGGAGCAGCCATCCGATTGCCAAAGCATCAAAGGGCGTGAAGCCGGTCGTCCCAAGCTCTTTCATCCAGCGACTTTGCCAAGGGCGGGATTGCTCGGCCAGCCAACCCGCACAAGCGTCGCCCTTTGCGAGCAAAAGGTCGAGATGCGCTGGTGTCACCCAGAATTGGTTGCTGACTTCCCATCCCGCAAGAGTCATCTTGCAACCCAAGTTGAGCAAAGTCTCCGTGGCTGCGACATCCGATTCAAAATTCATATCGGGAAAGGGGCGCGGCTGCCCAGGCACTACCAAGAACGCCAAGCCCTTTCGTCGTCCCCCAACAAAGACAATATCCTCAACATGATCCAGTCTGGCATCTGGATGGTCCAAGGCGGCTGCAACCGTGGTTAAGGGGCCAAGAGCGGCAATGGCCAGCGGCTCCTCTTCCAGAGCCTCCCGCAAGCCCAAAATCGCAGGATTGTCCTTGCGATCCCCGGCACCCGCACAGCCCTTGAAAACAGGCACGTCGTTGCGCCCGGAACGCGCCACAATCTCTTGCGCCATCGCGAACCCATGATCGACATCGGCATTGCCAAACACAGCCGAAATCCCAACGATCTCCAGTTCAGGAGACCGCAGCGCTCGGATGAGGGCATAAGCATCATCGACTTCCCTATTGCAGTGGGTGACGGCAGGGTCTGTATCGATCCAGACGCGCTTCTTCATGACGGCGATCCCTTCAGGATGAGTTCCCGCGCCTGTCCTATCAGCGAGGCCTTGTCGGACAATCCATAGGGCAAAGGCAGTTGCGCCACGCCAAGCAAACGCCGCAATATCTCAACGCCAATGATGCTGTTCAGCAATGGACGATTGAGCGGAGTGGCATAGCGCATGAGGAGCTGCTCGATGAGGCCAGCGGGCTGACGGCTAAGCATAAAATGAGCGATCAGCACGCCAACATCCCATTCAGGCGGCCCTACCCAGCAAAACTCCGGATCGATGACAAACAGGCCTTGATCGGTTTCTAGCCAACTGCCGGGATAAAGATCGCCATGGAGCAGCACACCAGCTGAGGAACCCAAATAGAGTGCTTTCACGTCTTGGATCGCGCCTTGAAGCGGCTGATCGGCCTTCACCTCATCGGCAATCTTCTGAAGGCCAGGAGCGATGGCATCAACATCAAAGCCATTGTCCGGCGCGAAGGGGAAGTCGAAAATATGTTCAGCGTTCAAGTGTCGCATTGCCATATTCTGCAGGAGGGGCTCGTTTGGAGCGGGCAGGCCATGCAAAGCGCTCATCCAGTCTGCAAGCGCTTCGAGCGTGGCGAGTGACAGCGTTGCTCCATCATACAGCGCCATCCCGTCGCGCCCTTTGCCGAGATCGGCAAGGAGATTGGCGGCATGGTCTTGATCATGGCCAATATGCGCGGGCATCTGCTGCCCGGCCTTCGTCCCGCCGACGTGGCGATAGAAACAGGCCTCAACCAAGGATCGCTCAACCGGCGCCGGGATATGGGGATATTTCTCCACCCAAGGGTTGGCGCGCTTCAAAATCAAGGATCGACCGTCCACCAAAGTGACCCGTTCGACCTTGTTCATATTGCCTTCGCCAGCAATGCTCACATGCGCAATCTCATCGCTTGGCTGAAGCCA
>DLOX01000073.1:20139-20290 GCA_002478575.1 Sphingomonadales bacterium UBA7473
AGCCAGCCAAGCGCCTTCATCACCCCTTCAGCATTCCCAAGCGGAGCGGCGTTCATCCCCCCATGAAGCCAAAGAGATGCCCTGCGACTTTGCGCATCTGAATCTCTTCTGATCCTTCTGTGATCCGATAGCGGCGATGGTGGCGATAGAT
>DLOX01000073.1:20298-26683 GCA_002478575.1 Sphingomonadales bacterium UBA7473
GCCCCCACCTTGCGCATCTGGATCTCCTCGGCGCCCTCGGTGATCCGATAGCGGCGGTGGTGGCGATAGATATGCTCAAAGGGCTTGTGCCGGGAATAGCCCATGCCGCCATGGACCTGCATCGCTTGGTCGGCGGCGTTGCAGCACAGGCGATTGGCGCGATAGTTGCACATGGAAATCACGTCAGACAGCCGCTTGGCGACCTCGGGCTTGGGCATCGTATCCATCTTCGCCGATGTAGCGTAGATCAGTTGGCGGAGCATCGCGGCTTCGGTGTGGAGCTCAACCAGCGGGAACTGGATCGCTTGGTTCACGGCAAGCGGCTTGCCAAAGGGCTTGCGCTCTTTGGCATATTTGACGCTTTCGTTGATGCAATATTGCGCCGCTCCCAAGGAACTTGCCGCCTGCCGGATGCGGTTTTCGTGAACGAAATGCTGCGCACAGGCGAGGCCGAAATTGAGATCGCCCAGCACCAAATGGCCCGGGATCCAGACATCTCTCAGGCTGACTTTGGGGTGATCGGTTGGCATGTTGAAAGTCCACATATATTCGCCAACTTCAAAGCCCGGCGAGTCCGCTGGCACCAGGAAACAGCCAATCCCTCGCGCACTGCCATCATCGCCGGAATGGCGGGCAAAGACCATGCAGTGCGTCGCGACATGGCTGCCCGTCGTCCACATTTTATTGCCATTGATCAGCCAGCCCTCAACGCCATCGCGGGTTTCAGGAACCGCGCGGGTATCCATCCAAGTCGCGTCAGACCCGTGGAATTCTTCCGTCAGGCCAAAGGTCCAGCGCATCCGCCCTTCCAGCATGGCAGGGATATATTCGGCCTTTTGCTGAGGAGTCCCAAAGTCGCGGACCATCAAAGGTTGCACAAGATTGCCGACGATGCTCGATTCATTCTGAAGGTCATTGTGGAGGCCAAGGCCCTTGGCGGCCAGATGCTCGCGGATGCAGGCCATGGCGAGGTGAGAGCCATTTTTGCCGCCATATTCTTCTGGCAAGTTGAAGCGGAAATGTCCGGCCTTGTCAGCGACGATCCGCATCTCGCGCAGAAGCGCCTCCCACTCGTGGCGAGGCATGCCATTATTGTCCCAATCGGTGCGGCTATGTTCGCGGCGATGATCGAAGAAGCGGATATTGTCATCGCGATTCTCGATGGGTTTAATCTCAGCCTCAATGAAGGCATCCAGCTCGGCCAGATAATCTTTAATCTCTTGGGGGATTTCAAACAGGCTCATCACACTCTCCATCTCTCATCAGCCAGCTTTAGCGCGGCATATTTTGGAACGTCATTGCTCAATTTGGTGAGCGCGGCTTTTCGTAAAGCAGCCAACAGGCCGGGGCTGGAAAGCGTTTTACGGCCGGCCAAAATATCATCGCAAAGCGCCTTATCGTAAACGACAATGGGGTTTTCCGCTTCCCGGATCAGCATGCCGAGCGCGTTCATGGCAACTGCCGCCATGAATTTGGAGCGGCCTTCGCGGCCCGGTTTCACATCCGTTTCGACCCAATCGCGGATCGCTTCCAACATCTCAACGGTCGATGGCTCGCCTTGGCGGCGGGCTGGGGGTGGAGGGTCAAGCCGAATGGGTAGCCGCTGCGTCTCCGGCGCATCCTCTTCCAGCAGTAACAGCAGGTCCAGCTCATTCTCGCTGGTCCGCCGTCCGATCACCGCCCGTTCGAGACTCTTGTCTAGCCCGAGCCGCCAGAAATTACCCATCTGCAAGCAGCCCAATGCCCACCACAGCGTGCGATAGATGAGCCAAAAGCGGAACCGTCCGCGGTCGACGGTCGTGCCGCTTTCGGCTTCATAGGCCGCGAAATAAGTCTCAAGATCGGCCACGCCAAAGGCGGGCTTGTCGATATGCCCAAAGCGCCAGACGGTCATGCAGCCATAGGCCAGGTCTTCGTGGGCGTCGCCCCAATGGGCCAATTCCCAATCAAGCACGGCGGCCAAGCCACTCGCATCCACCATCACATTGCCCATGCGGAAATCGCCATGGACCAGAACGGGCGTCGTCGGTTCTGGCACATTGTCCCGACACCATTTGATCGCCAGCGCCAGGATCGGCCGATCCCCACCATAGCCTTGGAAGCGTGTCGCCAGATCTTCGACAGCGGCTGCGGTGTCGAGGGTGGGGAGCCCGGGAAAAGACTTGATCGCATGGATCCGCGCCAGCTCTCGCCCGATATCGGTGATGAGTGAGGGCGGCGGATTGGCAAGGATGACGGCGGGGTTCACTTCCGCCTCGACTTTCCGCATGACATATCCGGTGCCAATGCCATCGACTTCGGTCAGTTCAGCGACAACCTCCGGCGCGGTGACGCCCGCCGCATACGCTGCGCGGACCATTGCCGCTTCGACATCATGGCCAAAGGCACGGCCTTCCATAAATTCAGCGCTCGGTGCACGGCGCAGCACATAATCTTGGCCGGCAAAGGAAAAGGAAGAGCTTTCCATATTCGCCCCGCCCGAAAGCCGCGTAAGCGCTTCGACCGTGCCTTCCACTCCCAATGCGCGAGACATAAGTGCAGATAGCGCCGGGATGATGTCCATTCTTTTGTCTCTCCGCTCACCCTGACTTTTCGTCAAGCTCAGGGCAAACGGTTAAGGGCTTCACCGCGCTTGCCAATAGGCAAAAACATCAGCTTGAAGTTTTGACACAAAGGCCTTCGCCTCCGCACCCACCCATTGACCGACATAGTCCGTGCGGCACACCCACCAGCCTTGCCCCGGCAAGCCATCGCTTTCGCGGACAACCAGCACAGCAAGCTCCGGCTCCCCTCGCGCTTGCGCCTCCGCATCGACCGTATCAAGCGTCTTGCACAACACGCGCATCTTGGGCCGAGTGAAGCGAAAGCCCAAAGACATCAGCATTTCCGAATAGCTGATCCACCGGCCTTCCTTCGCCACCGCTTGCAAGATCGCGGTGATGCGGGGGACATCATAAAGCGCGCTCTTGTCTTCCGCCGCATCGTCAAAGGCATATTCGTCGATCATGGGGGGAGGTTTAGGTCAAAGCGCGCAGTTCGTCACCTTTGCTCCGCTCAGCCCGAGCCATCTTTCTTTGTGCCCCTTCGGCGCAGCTCAGGACATGCTTGGTGTCTTGGTGCGAGTCATAGCTGACGCTCCCACCGCCCCTGATCTGGGCAAGTTTAGCTCGCACGAAGACACCAAGACAGAAAGGTCTCAAAGAAGATTGCTTCTTCTCCCGCGCTCACCCAGAGCGGCATGCCCCTAATCACATCGTCATTCCGGGCTTGACCCGGAATCTATGCCTCACGGGTTATGACAAGCTTGGTGCATCCATGCCTGCACCATCATTGAGGCATGGATTCCGGATCAAGTCCGGAATGACAGCGAGGTTGATTTGAGCCGCGATTACATCCTCGCCCAGTCTTGAAGCTTGATCCAACGGTGATAATCGGGATGCCCGGGGCTTGGAACAGCATTTGAACCGATAGGCCGGAACGGCATATGCGTCGGTTGGAGCCTTCCGCAGTCAAGAGCGCCATATTCTTGCTCAGGCCGAGCTTCAGAAATGCCGGAATTCTCAGCAACTTCACAGTGAATCGCAGGTTCCTCGGCGCCCACCACCTCGGCCTTTGTCTGCACAAAATCCTCCGTCGGCAACTGATCGCCAACCCTCCAAGCATCCTGCCTTAGCGACAGGAACGCCCGGACATCAGTCACCGAGGCACTGCTCACTTCATCTTCACTCATCAAATCCAGAAACGCCTCAAAATCCTGAGACACAATCTGGGCTGCCATGTGGAAGGTGCCTTCATCTGCCTGAACATGGCACATCCGGTCCAACCGATTGAGCAAAGCCAGCCCCAAGGGCCGATCCTGAGCAAAGCGCCGCGTGCGGCCTGTCTCCGGATCCTTCACCGTCTCCGTCCATTGCCCAGCCAAAGCCCGGTCCAAAAGCTCATCGGCCACCACATCGCGCGCAAGCAGAACCGCCGCATCCCATCCAATCCGAAACGCAAAGCCTGAAGCTCGCCGCTTTTGATCATAAGCCGCACGGCGAGACATAGAGACTAACTTGCACGCCTCTGTCACGCTTCCAGTATCGGCCAGACATTCAACAAACTTACGTTCCAGCGCTGGGGTCCAGTGATAGACGGTCATGGGGAGGCATCCTTCTTGATGAAAAGGAAAACACCTATCTTTAGACTGATCGAATGTCAAGAACAAATAGTGTTCAATGTATTCCAATATGGTAAATAGAACTAACTGCTCTCGTCACCCCGGCCCCCGAGCCGGGGTCCAGCTCCCTTTCGGTTGAGTGCAGCAAGAAGTAGCTGGACCCCGGGTCAAGGCCCGGGGTGACGGCAATGTTGGGGAGTCCGGAATGTCGGCTACTAAACAGAAAGCAGCAAAAGCTGCCGCTCATTTACAGCAGCCAGATTTGACGGTAGTCGCCGCAATTGCAGACTCTAACCGAGCCATTTGGTCTTGTCGCAGGGAAGGAGGCTGACATGTATGAAAATGACTATTCGTGGGTGCCCTCGTTTTTTGGGGGGCTAATGGCGTTAGCGGCAGTCGGTGGCGGGGCAATCTCCCTTATTAGGCCTCGCGCGTTACGTTCGCGCATATTGAAGGTGTGGCTGTTAATGCCGGTCTTGTTTTCTTTGGTATTGGGAGTCGTTGCCGCACTTTTCGCTAAAAACCTTGAGCCCTACTCGCCTGCCTTATTCGTCCCCATCTTCGCCATTATCTTTTCACTGCCGTGGCTGATCGCCGCATGTCCTGCTTATGGGTTCGTTCGGTTCATTCAAGATAAGGCAGAGCGGGAATACCCGACTGAGTGACCGCACAAACTGGCGTCCGCTTTACACCCATTTCGTGCTATTGGGTCACAGCAACTGAGTGGAAAAATAGCGTCCGCTTTCAGCACTTGGGAGTCTATCGGCCAATGTCCGAAAACTTGTCGCAACCAGACCCAACTCTCGCCCTAAACCCCCTTCTCCAGCACCACAAAATAAAGATCATCCCGCATGGGCTGCCCGAAGCGCTGATCTTCATAGGGGAAGGGCGCGGTCTCGCCCGTGTTGCGATAGCCCCGCCTAGCATACCAGGCGATGAGTTCTTCGCGCTGAGCAACCACCGTCATTCGGACGCGACTGAGGCCCCACTCGCCTTTGATATGCGCCTCTGCAACTTCCAAGGCTTCGCGCCCCAAGCCGCTGCCCTGCGCGGTGGGGCGGACGGTGACGGTGCCGACATAGCCATAGTCCGCATGCCGTTCGAGGGCGACACAGCACAGCGGCCCGGCGTCATCAGACCGCATCAGCATGATGTTGGCATCATCCGCGATCTGGCGGGCGAGCATCCCGGCATCGATCCGCTGGCCGCCAAGCAGATGCGCTTCGGTCGTCCAGCCCGCTTTGCTCGCGTCGCCACGGTAAGCCGATTGGATCAACCCAATCAGTGGTAGGATGTCATCCGGCGTAACTCGCCGCCATACGCTTGCACTCAAGCAGCGAACCGCGCGAGGCGTTGGTTGATGATGGCCTCTGCCTCGGCCATGATCCGATCGATCAATTCCTTGCAGGTCGGGATATCATTGATCAGGCCAGCGACCATGCCGCAGCTCCATGCGCCCGCATCCATCGTGCCTTCCTGCATGATCTTGGGATAGACGCCCGCGACTTCGCCCATGATGTCTTCAAACTTCAGGTCTTTGCCCAAGCTACGCTCTTTTTCGAGCAAGCGTTCAACCGCAGCGTTGGTCAAAACCCGCTCCGTATTGCGCAGAGGCCGCATGACGAGGCGCGTATCGAGTTCGGTTGCCGCAACAATTGCATCCTTCACATTTTGGTGCACGGGGGCTTCGGTCGTTGCGATGAAGCGCGTGCCCATGTTCATGCCATCGGCACCAAGCGCAAGGGCTGCCACCAAGCTCCGCCCATCGGCCATCCCGCCTGACGCAACGAAAGGAATTTCGAGTTCGTCAGCGGCACGGGGCAGCAGGATCATGTTGGGAATATCATCTTCGCCGGGATGGCCGCCGCACTCGAAACCATCGACGGAAACCGCGTCACAGCCGATCCGCTGAGCCTTCAAGGCGTGGCGCACCGCCGTGCATTTGTGGATGATCTTGACGCCAGCATCATGGAGTGCGGGGATGACGGCTTGAGGGTTATTGCCTGCCGTTTCGACGACCTTCACGCCGCCTTCGATAATGGCCTTCACCATGCCCTCATAGTCCGGCGCATTGACGACGGGCAGGAAGGTCAGGTTCACGCCAAAGGGCTTGTCCGTCATGTCCTTGCATTTGGCGATTTCATTGGCGAGATCTGCCGCTGACTTTTGCGTGAGGCCTGTGATGATGCCGAGGCCACCAGCGTTCGAGACAGCCGCCGCCATCTC
>DLOX01000073.1:26798-27701 GCA_002478575.1 Sphingomonadales bacterium UBA7473
ATGCCGAACATTTCGGTGATGCGGGTTTTCATCAGATTCGCTCCTCGCCTATGGGTCTTTACCAAGGGGTTGGGGGAAGTTGACGTTTACGTCAAGATGAGTCGCGGTATCTTTCGCTATCCAATCCACTCAGGCTGAGCGGGGATGGCTATTTCTTCTTCGCCAGCTTCTTCTCAATCCCATCCCAAAGCGCGGCAAAGGCGAGGGCTGCAGGTTGCTTTGCGGCAAATTGCCCCAAGGGCATGCGGCGCACTGCCATTTGCTCAACGGCACTGGCCATGGGGATCACAGGCCAATCGGGATTGGCCTCGACGGCTTCGCGATGAAGCGCACGGCGCTTGTCGACCATGGAGAAGACTGGGAGGATCGGCACATGCCCGCCATGCTTGTTCATCAGATGATCGCGCACATCGGTGAGCGCGCGTTGCGACAAGGGACTAGGGATCACGGGCGCAATGATGAGGTCAGCCGCGCGCATCATCTGATCGCTGGTCTCCGTAATGCCGGGTGGGCAATCAAGGATGATGCGGTCGTAATTTTTGGCAAGGCCATCGCTCAATTTCGCCATCCGCTTTTTCTTGCCGGATGCGGCAAAGGTCGCGTCGAGCGCACGAAGCGACGCATCAGAAGGAAGCAGATCCAGCCCTTCGATGCCGGTCCACAGCGTCAAATCTTCCGCCTCGGCCTTATCGTCGAACAGCTTATGCGCTCGGCTTTTTTTGTCCGGCTCATGCCCCAAAAGAAAGCTCGCCGCCCATTGCGGATCAAGATCCCATAACAAAGTCGACCGCTTGGAAAGCATGGCCGATGCCCAAGCGAGATTGACCGACATGCTGGTTTTACCAACACCACCTTTGAGAGAATAGACTGCGATTACTGCCATGCTGCACCTGCTAACATAGA
>DLOX01000109.1 GCA_002478575.1 Sphingomonadales bacterium UBA7473
GGGGCTGGATCATGATGGGGAGGTTGTGTTCCAATTCGCGCGTGCCGCTCGTCATGCGGAAGTCGCGCATGAACTTCTGGCCAAGGGGCATGCCTATAAATGCTTTGCGACCGCTGAAGAGCTGGAAGCGATGCGGGCTGAGCAGCGGGAAAAGAAGCTTCCCATGCGCTATGATGGCCGCTGGCGGGATCGTGATCCATCTGAAGCGCCAGAAGGTGCTCCTTACGTCATCCGCTTGAAAGCGCCGCGCGAAGGCAAAGTGACAATCGCTGATTTGGTGCAGGGCGATGTTACGGTCGCCAATGCTGAGCTTGACGACATGGTGCTGCTCCGCTCCGATGGCACGCCGACATATATGTTGTCTGTTGTCGTCGACGATCAGGATATGGGCGTCACGCACGTCATTCGCGGCGATGATCATTTGAACAATGCGTTTCGGCAGCTTGCCTTGATCCGCGCGATGGACTGGCCGCAGCCCATCTATGCGCATGTGCCGCTGATCCATGGCGCTGATGGGGCTAAGCTTTCGAAGCGCCATGGTGCACTTGGGGTGGACGCCTATCGCGATGAAATGGGCTATTTGCCGGAAGCGGTTAATAATTATCTTGCGCGTCTCGGCTGGGGCCATGGCGATGATGAGATTTTCTCGCGCGAACAAGCCATCGAATGGTTTGATGTCGCAGACGTTGGCAAAGGGCCATCGCGCTTTGACTTTAAGAAGCTTGAGCATCTGAATGGCCATTATTTGCGAGAGGCGGATGATGCCCGACTTGTGACAATCATTCAGCCTCTGGCAGAGGCCAAGATCGGTCGTGAATTGGGGGCAAATGAAGCTGCCGCGCTGCTCGCCGCTATGCCCGCTTTGAAACAACGCGCCAAATCGACACATGCCGTGGCGGATGGTGCTCTTTTCCTGTTCGATAAGCGTCCATTGCGACTCGACGAGGGGGCAAAAGCTCTGCTAGATGATGCTGCTTCTAATCTGTTGCGTCAGGTCGCGGAGGCACTTACCGGGGTTCCGGAATGGACTGAGACGGCACTGGAGAATGCGGTCAAGTCTGTAGCGGAGGATGCCGGACTGGGCCTTGGTAAGGTTGCGCAGCCCTTGAGAGCTGCGTTGACAGGTCGCACAACCTCGCCAGGAATTTATGATGTTTTGCTCCTTCTTGGAAAAGAAGAGAGTTTGGGACGATTGGGTGATGCTTCGGCCAACTGAAGCTGACGTGGGAAGGATAGAAAGACTATGACCAATAGCGCGAAAATCTCCATCAATGGCAAGGACATCGAAGCTCCCGTGAAGTCGGGCAGTATCGGCCCTGATGTTGTTGATATCCGTAAACTTTATGCCCAAACGGGTGCATTCACCTTTGATCCGGGCTTCATGTCCACCGCGAGCTGTGAATCGGCCATCACCTATATCGATGGTGATGAAGGTGTATTGCTTCACCGCGGCTATCCCATTGGTCAACTCGCGGAAGAGTCATCCTTCCTTGAGGTTTGCTACCTCTTGTTGAACGATGAACTGCCAACGAAGGACGAGTTTTCCAAGTTCACGCATACGATCACGCGGCACACGATGCTGCATGAGCAGTTGGCGACTTTCTATCGCGGTTTCCGTCGTGATGCGCACCCCATGGCCGTGATGTGCGGCGTGGTTGGCGCGCTTTCGGCTTTCTATCATGATTCGACCGACATCACCGATCCAGAGCAGCGCAAGATCGCTAGCCACCGCTTGATTGCGAAAATGCCAACCATTGCGGCGATGGCCTATAAATATTCGGTTGGTCAGCCCTTCGTGTACCCAGACAATCGCCTGTCATACGCGGGCAACTTCCTGAAGATGACTTTCGGCGTGCCTGCTGAAGAATATGTCGTGAACCCCGCCATTGAAAAGGCGATGGACCGCATTTTCATCCTTCATGCTGATCATGAGCAAAATGCATCGACCTCAACGGTGCGTTTGGCCGGCTCGTCAGGTGCCAATCCATTCGCATGCATCGCGGCAGGCATTGCGTGCCTGTGGGGCCCCGCTCATGGTGGTGCCAATGAAGCGGCGCTTAACATGCTTCGCGAAATTGGCCATCCAGACCGGATTCCGGAATATATCGCGCGCGCCAAGGACAAGAATGATCCGTTCCGCCTGATGGGCTTTGGCCACCGGGTTTACAAAAACTATGATCCTCGCGCGACCGTGATGCAGCAGACGCTGCGTGAAGTGTTTGATGCGCTGAAGATCAATGATCCCGTGTTTGAAGTGGCCATCCAGCTGGAGCAAATGGCGCTCAATGATCCTTATTTCATTGAGAAGAAGCTGTTCCCGAACGTCGATTTCTATTCCGGCGTGATCTTGTCAGCCATTGGCTTCCCCACCGAGATGTTCACAGTGCTGTTTGCGCTTGCCCGCACGGTGGGTTGGGTCGCGCAGTGGAATGAGATGATCTCTGACCCAGAACAGAAGATCGGTCGTCCGCGTCAGCTCTACACTGGCCCAGTGCAGCGGGACTATGTGCCGATTTCGCAGCGGTAACTAGGTCTTTCGACTATGGTCTAGTTTCTAATCGAAACTGATCTTGACAGGCTAAGAGTTGACAGCGTAAACTTGCTCCACTCAACAAGGGTGGGGCAACTATGTTCGCGCGTTGGTTTATCGTTTCATCGTCCCTCTTGATGCTTGCGGCTTGTTCGGCGGAAGAGAAGGCGGCGGAACCCGATAAGCCCTTGGCTGTCCGCGTGGCGGAGGTTGGGCGAGCCGATCAGGTCAATGAGATTGATGTGATTGGCACTGCGCTCTGGCGGATGGAAACGCCTTTGGGCTTTACGTCGGCGGGCCAGATTTCGCGGGTTCTCGTCAATGAAGGGGATCGGGTGCGGCGCGGGCAGTTGTTGGCTGTCCTTGATACCACGCCTGTCCAAGCCGATCTGGCTGCGGCTGAGGCAGAGGCGCGGCGATCTGGCTCGGAGGTGCAGCGGCTCTCAACGCTGTTCAAACAAGGCTGGGTCACCAAGGCACGATTGGAAGCGGCGCAGGCCGGTTCAGAGACTGCATCCGCCGCTGTTCGTGCCCGGCGCTTTGCTTTGGAAACCGCGCGGATCGTTGCCCCCAACGATGGCGTGATCCTTTCTCGCACTGCTGAGCCAACCCAAGTTGTCGCGGCGGGTGCTCCCGTAGTCACTTTGGGTGAAGCCGAATCCGGCTATGTTTTTCGTGCTCCCATGAATGATCGCCTTGCCAGCCGGATCGGCATTGGCTCCCCCGCAACCGTCCGCTTTCAGGCTTTGGGAGACGAAGCGCTGCAGGGTCGAGTCGTCGAAATTGGCGGCAAAGCAGCGCGGGCAACCGGCACTTTCGATGTTGAAATCGGCTTGCCATCCGATCCGCGCATCCGATCTGGCATGATCGGCAATGCGAAGATATTGGGCGGCGGGGGCATGACATCCTTGCCACGCTTGCCCGCTGCTGCCGTGATTGCGCCGCGAGCGGGGGAGGCTTTGGTCTTTGTGATTGATGCCAAGAATGTCGCCCGGATGCGGACGGTGCAGATTGGCGACCCCTCTGATCAAGGCGTCGAGGTGAAATCCGGAATCTCTCCGGGCGAACGCGTCGCGCTGACAGGCCTTGATCGCATCAGAGATGGGATGACCGTCCAGCCCGTGGCACGCGGGCAATGAAGCTGATTGAATTTGCGGTTCGCCGCTGGCAACTGACGGCGGTTTTCTTCATCCTGATGGCCGCTCTTGGCGTGCAGGCTTTCCTCAGCATTCCGCGATCCGCTGATCCGCATTTCGCCATTCCGATCGTGATCGTCACTGTCGTCAATCCCGGCGTGGATTCAGGCGAGATGGAAGAAACAATCGCCAAGCCCATCGAGGAAGCGATTCAAGGCATTGATCGCATCCGGGAGATCAGGTCGACCGCAGGGAGCGGCGTTGCGGTCATCTTGGCGGAGTTTGATCATGGTGCCGATTCAGATCAGGCGCTCGACCGCGTGGTGCGTGATGTGGGCGCAATCCGGGGCCAATTGCCGCCAGGTATCGTTCGGCTAAACTTCCGCCGGGCGCGAACCACCGAAGCGGCGGTGATGCAATTGGCGCTGGTCAGCAAAGACGCCTCTTGGCGGCGGATGGACAAATATATGTCTGATATCCGGGATCGGTTGAACGTTGTGCCGGGCGTGCGGAGCAGCCAGATTGGCGGTCTTGCCCCGCCCGAAGTGCGGGTGTCTCTGGATCAAGCGCGAATGTCCGCTGCAGGGCTGGCGCCAGCCGCCGTGGTCAATGCTCTCAGCGCGGGCGGTGCGACCATCTCAGGCGGCACCGTTAACAGCGGCGAGAGGCGCCTGAACGTTGATGTCGGCGGTGCCTATCGATCCTTGGAAGCCATAGAAAACACTATCATCAAAGGCGAGTCGGGACGCGTGACCCTTATCCGCGATGTGGCGGAGGTCTCTTGGGCAGAAGGTGAGCAAACCCATATCACGCGCTTCAATGGCGAACGCGCGGCCTTCATCGCGATCCGGCAGAAGGATGGGATTAACGCGGTTCAACTGCGGAAGGATTTGGGTGTCGCGGTCGACGACATTAATGCAGGACTGCCGCCTGATATGAAGCTGGAGGCTGGGTTTGACCAATCACTTGATATCAAGCGGCGGTTGAATCAGCTGGGTGTGGACTTTGGGATTGCGCTGGCGCTGGTTTTGGTGACGCTCATTCCTTTAGGTTTCCGCGCCTCGATTGTGGTCATTGTCTCTATCCCGCTTTCGCTTGCGATGGGTATTTTCATCCTCGCGCAATTGGGCTTCACGCTCAATCAGATCAGCATATCAGGCTTCATCATTTCGCTGGGGCTGCTGGTTGATGACAGCATTGTTGTGACCGAGAATATCGAACGCCATCTGCGGATGGGCAAAGCCACGGTCGACGCCGCGATCATTGGCACCAAAGAAATCAGCGTCGCCGTGCTGGGATCAACAGGCGTGCTGCTCTTTGCCTTCTTGCCGCTGACCTTCCTTCCCGAAGGGTCCGGCGATTTTGTGCGGGGGCTTCCGATGGCGGTGCTGGTCACGGTCGCGAGCAGCTTGCTGGTTTCGCTGACCATCATCCCCTTCATCGCCAGCCGCTTGCTCAAAGCCAATCATGGGCCAGAGGGCAATCGCGCCCTGCAAGCGATCAACGGCGGCATTCAGCGCTTTTATCACCCGATCCTCCACTGGGGGCTCGGCAATCCGCACAAGACTGTTTGGGGATCGATGGGGCTATGCCTTGCAGCCTTTGGCCTGTTCCCATTGATTGGCTTCAGTCTCTTCCCCGCATCGGACTCGCCCTATTTCATGGTGCGAGTTGAGGCGCCGGAAGGCAGCGGGGTTCCGGCAACCGACAAGGCCGTTCGGGAAGTCTCCAAGATCGTATCCGAATTCCCCGGTGTTGTCTATCGCCTCGAAAATGCGGGGAGAGGCAATCCGCAGATCTTCTACAATAACCTGCCGGTCGAAGATAATGCCCGATATGGCGAGGTCTTCGTTACGATTGAAAAATGGAACCCTAAGCAAAGCCCTGCTGATCTGGACCAGCTTCGTAAGCGCTTTGACAGTTATCCCGATGCAAAAGTCTCGGTCATCCAGTTTGAAAATGGTCCGCCAGTGGATGCACCTGTTGCGATCCGCTTGCTGGGTCAGGATTTGGAAGGGCTGAAGAAAGCGGCCGCGCAGGTCGCGACGCTGATGGAAGGGGTTCCGGGGCTTCGGGACGTCGAAAATCCCTTGGCGGCAGAGCGGGTTGATTTGGACATTGGCTTTGATGCGGCCTCCGCTAGTCTTCTTGGCATCACCCAAAGCGACGTCCGCCGGGCGGTCCGCATCGCGATTGCGGGCGAACGCGCGACCAATTTCCGCGATGTTGAAGGTGACACATATCCTGTCACCGTGCGCCTGCCGATGGCGGCCAATCAGCCAGTCTCCGCGCTTGGCTCTGTCTATGTCCAAAGCTCAACCGGAGCGAGTGTGCCACTGACCGAAGTTGCCAACCCGAAACTCAAAAGCGCGCCTGCAATCATCAACCGGTTCCAGCTTGAACGCACTGTGATGATCAAGGGCTATAACCGACTTGGGTCTTTACCCTCCGCGCTGAACGCCGAGGTCGTCAAGAAGCTGGAAGCGACCAAGCTGCCACCGGGCGTCCGCTGGTCAGTTGGTGGGTCGGCGGAGGCAGCCGCGCGAAACACGGCGGGCTTAGGCGGCGTGATCCTCTTTGCCATTTTCGGCATTATGGCTGTGCTAGTGGCGGAGTTCGGCCGTTTTCGGGAAGTGGCTGTTGTTGCCGGCGTCATACCCCTTGGCATTTTTGGCGGCATATTGGCATTGCTCTTCACTGGCAATTCGCTGTCATTCCTCGCGACCATTGGCTTTGTGGCATTGATCGGCATTGAGATTAAAAACTCAATCCTGCTCGTCGATTTCACCACCAAGTTGCGCAATGATGGCGTGCCTCTGTTAGAGGCCATCGAGCGGGCAGGGGAGACGCGTTTCTTGCCAGTGTTGCTCACCTCAGTCACGGCGATCGGCGGCTTGCTCCCGCTCGCACTGTCAGGCTCTCCGCTTTACGCGCCGCTTGCTTGGGTGATCATTGGCGGGCTGATCTCCTCCACATTGCTCAGTCGGATCGTGACGCCGGTCATGTACTATCTGAGCGTCAGAAAGGTGGAAGGAACTCCACCGTCATTGCAAGGAGCGTAAGCGACGCGGCAATCCAGTCGGTGTGGTAGGCAGTCTGGATTGCCGCGCTCCGCTCGCAAT
>DLOX01000237.1:0-233 GCA_002478575.1 Sphingomonadales bacterium UBA7473
TTTTAATTATATTTAGAACATCTCCAGTTAATCGCCAACTAAATGCAATATATGCCTTCTTACCCTGCGATATGCGAAGGCCATTTGCTACTTCTAGAAATTCTACATCACCATCCTTAAAGGAGATTTCGTCGCTTGTCATCACAAATGATCCCAATTTCTAAATTTGATCCTTAGCGTTATATCAAGTCAATATTGATGTAAACCAGTCGCACACAGATCGACAAATTGCT
>DLOX01000237.1:286-2867 GCA_002478575.1 Sphingomonadales bacterium UBA7473
CAGATCGACAAATTGCTCGATCCTGCAGGAAACGTGACGCTGGAGACGCTCCACCGCGCGGCTGCTGTGGTTGGCAAGCGTGTCGAAGTTCGGTTGGTTTAGTCCCGCCGTTCAAAAGAAAGTGTAAGTGACCCAAATTTTCCCAAGAGAAAGCGTCGACTCCGAGACTTACGCGTCTTGCCAGCAAAAAGAGCCCTGATGCCCACAACGTAGGTGGAGGAGGGCAGCAATCCAGCGCGCCTCCGACGATGAACGGCATGTCATTGCATTGTCGCGAAATCGCTGTCTTTTTTCATTCAGTCTCCCTGAGGAGGAATAAGGCTATGGTTTTTCTTGATAAGCTCAGTGTCCTAGCTCTTTCGACAGCTGCGATGCTTTCCATAAGCGTATTACCCACGACAAGCCAAGATCTTGCACTTCCCGAACGCCGCGCACTTTCGCAGTTTCAGGAAGCACGCCTGCCGAAGCTTGTTGGAGAAATACACGCAGCTGCTGGCTTTGAAGTACCTGTCGAGATTCGCTGGGCGGAAGTGGCCGTGCGTGGCGAAGGCCAGTACTACAACGACGACGAGTACTGGGTCGCAATTTTCTTCAAGCCATTGACTGACGCTCTCAAGGCGGTTGGCACCGACAAAATGGGCAAGGATGCCTTGAAGAGCAAACTCAAAGGCATCGTCTATCGCTATGAAGAAGCCACTGCGCCAGCTTCGAACTATCCGACCGGCGTCACGTTCCAGAACGGAATACTCACGGTCAACTTCCGTCCACGCGCTGGCGTGAGCGATGTTGAGCCGCGCGCAAAAGCCATTCAATCGGCGCTTGAGTCTGGCCTCTAAGTCTGTCGGCCTTCCTCAAAGCCCCTTCATCCAGCCCAAACCATCCTCGGTGCGGGCGCGGGGCTTGTATTCGCAACCGATGAAGCTCTGGTAGCCAAGGCGGTCAAGCGTCGCGAGCAGATGGGTGAGGTCAATCTCGCCCTCGTCCGGCTCGGCGCGGCTTGGCACGGCGGCGATCTGCACATGGCCCAGCACATCGAAATGGCGCTCCAGACGCCGGGTCAGATCGCCTTCCATGATCTGCACGTGGTAGGCATCAAACATCAGCTTGAGCGCTGGGTGGCCGATCTCCCGGATCAGCGCCACTGCCTCATCCGACCGGCTGATGAAATAGCCTGGTCGGTCGCGGCTGTTCAGCGGCTCGGTGAGGATGACCTTGCCCGCTGCACCCGCTTCTTCCGCTGCCAAGCGCATGTTGTCACAAAAGGTGCCGCGCGCCGTTGCCGGGTCGAGATCGCCCACCATTCCCGCCATCACGTGGATGGTCGGGATATCGAGCGCTACGGCGTAGTCGAGCGCCTGCCGCACACCGTCGCGAAATGCGTCACGCCGGTCAGGCAGGCAAGCGAGGCCCCAATCGCCTTTGGAAAGATCGCCCGGCGCGGTGTTGATGCCATTCATCCGCACGCCCGCCGCAGCGAGATGCTCACGCAGCACCGGGATTGGGTGTTCGTAGGGGAAATGGCACTCGACGGCTGGGAAACCCGCAGCCGCCGCGGCGGCGATCCGTTCAAGGAACGGGCGCTCGGTGAACATGAAGGAGATATTGGCAGAGAAAAGGCGCATGAGCGCGTTCTCTCACGCCACTTCGCTGCTGTCGATCACCCATGTCTCGGCACGGGAGGCCGCGTCCCACTCCCGCCAGGCGGGCATCGCCATCATCGTGGCCATGTAGGCATCAGAGACCGCCGAGCGCGGGATGTCATAGACGTGGAAGCGGTTGACCACGGGCGCGAACATGGCATCTGCCGCCGTGAACTGACCGAAGAGAAACGGTCCCGCCGCGCCATAGGTGTTGCGCGACTCAGTCCAGATCGCATCAATGCGGGCGGCTTGCTCCTGTGCCTGCGGGCTGGGGATGTGCTTCCGCACCGGGCGGCGCATATTCATCGGGCAATCACGCCGCAGCGCGGCAAAGCCTGAATGCATCTCAGCGGAGATAGCCCGTGCCTTGGCGCGAACCGCGAGATCCGCCGGCCAGAGGCCGCGATCGGGGAAGCGGTCGTTCAGATACTCCAGAATGGCGATGGTCTCCTGAATCACGAGATCGCCGTCCTTCAACACCGGCACCAGGCCATGGGGCGCATGGGCCAGCATCGCGGCCTTGGTGCCGGGCAGCGCCATGGGGATGACCGTTTCTTCAAACGGCACACCCATGTGCTTCATCGCGATCCAGGGCCGGAGCGACCAGGACGAATAGTTCTTGTTGCCGATGACGAGATGCATGACGGGCCACTCCAACCGCGCCGAACGCGCGTTCGCTCCATCAGTTGCCGGGGCCAACAGCCCCGTCAATTTGATGCTTGTGATAGGTCTCATATCGAGGATAGATGGCGACAGACCAAGGGGCGTCGCCAAAGGCGGCTGAGACGGCAACCGCCGGACCCTTAAAACCTGATCCGGATCATGCCGGCGGAGGGATGGACCATGGCGATGAGTAACGCGGCCTTTTCGGCTCTGTTGGCTGATATGCGCGCCAAGAAACCACTCGTGCACAATATCACGAACTTTGTGGTGATGAACTT
>DLOX01000107.1 GCA_002478575.1 Sphingomonadales bacterium UBA7473
TTGATCATGGGTTCAATCGTGAAGAACATGCCAGGCCGAAGCTCTGGGCCTGTGCCGGGGCGGCCCGCGTGGACAACTTCCGGCGCATCGTGGAACAGGCGGCCAATGCCATGGCCACAGAAATCACGGACCACGCCATAGCGATGCTTTTCGGCATGGCGCTGGATCGCATTGGCCACATCTCCCAATGTGTTGCCCGCGCGCGCCTGTTCGATGCCAAGCATCATCGCTTCATAAGTCACTTCAACGAGCCGCCGCGCTTTGATTGGCACGTCACCGACCAGATAGGTGCGGTTGGTATCGCCATGCCAGCCATCGACAATGCTCGTCACATCGACATTAACGATATCGCCCGCTTGCAACTTCTTGGTGCCTGGAATGCCATGGCACACGACATGATTGATCGATGTGCAGCAGCTATGGGTATATCCACGATAATTGAGCGTGGCGGGAATGGCACCTGCCTCCAACGTCATCCGACGGACCAGATCGTCAATTTCCTCGGTCGTAACACCGGGCAAAATGAACGATGTCAGTGCATCAAGAATCTCAGCCGACAAACGTCCCGCTTTGCGCATTCCTTCAAAACCCTCAGGGCCATGGAGCTTAATGGCTCCGTCTCGGGCGTGGCGAGTGTCAACGGTTACGGTTTGATAGTCGGTCATGTGGCGTAGATAGCATCATGGAGCCGACTTTACGAGAGGGGCGCTATTTCAAAACTGATAGCACATCCACAAGCTTCACTTCATGCATCATATCGAGATAGGCATCATAATAGGCTTTGTGCGATGCGCCGACGATGTTGAGGACGCGGGCACCGGGCGTGTTGCCAAAGGCCTCGCGAATATTGGCGACCATGCGAAGGTTTCGCGTTTCATACCAGGCGACATATTGGCGACCGTAAAGCTCAGGCGTTTGCTGCTTCAGGGCAGCGCCAAAATCCCCTGTGATGAACAGACGCTGCGTCGCCGTAGCGTTGAGCATGCGATAAAAGCTGAGCATATCACCGGTTTCCGCCGCTTTCTTTTCCGCAGCCTCATAGCGCGCCATTGCTGGACTATCTGGTGCGGACCAGATCTTCTGGATCGCAGGTTCAAAGCCCGGTCCGGCCAACCCTTGAATGCTGTCCGCTGTATGATCGTCCACCGCGTAGACGCGATTCAGGCCAAGGCGCGCAGCGAGAGCAACGCCGATATCATAGGTCTCATTCGGCTTGGCGCCTGCACGGGTAATGATTTTCAGCAAAACCTCATCAATGCCATCGCCCAGCTTGCGTTCTTCCGGGGGCAGCTGAAGCCATTGGACTTGCGCAGATGGCCGATTATTAGCTGCGAGAAATAATGAGGCCAGCTTGCGCCGGTCCGCTGCCGTTGGGGACTTGGGCCAAGCGGCAAGCATCTTTTCTGACGCAGCCATCGCCTCCGCCACGGTCAGTCCGGTCGATTTCCGGACATTCTCAGTGCCCCAGCAATAGGTATCGAACATGCTTGGATAACGATCTTTATAGCGTTCCAGCACATCGCATTGTTCCCCGCTAATCCCTTCATGGGTGATGATATCGGGTTTGAATGCAGCGAGCTTGTCAAGCAGAGGGGCGAGCATTTTAGGGGTTGGCGGTTTTTCCAATTGGCCCAAATGTGCGCTGCCAAGGGTCAGAACTTGCGTAGATGGCCCAGCATGCTTGCCCTTCCATTCGCGAGGGTCAAAGGCGGGGGTTTGAGCAAATGAGGGGAAGGCCGCGAGTGCCCCGACAAGACCTAAAACCAAGCGACCCAAGCGCATGTGCATCTCCTACAAAGCTCAACTGTATTAGTTTCATAACACAGTTGGCAAAGCAAGGCCTAAATGCCCCCTTCCCTCGCCAATCAGTCGCGCATAGACGCAGAGGATGACTAGCCCTCGAATCTATACCGCTGCCCTTGCCGTCATCGGCGATGAAATCCTGTCGGGCCGCACGCAGGATAAGAATATCGCTCAAATTGCGTTGTGGCTGAACCTGCAAGGCATAAGGCTGCGAGAGGTTCGCGTGGTGCCGGATGTTGAGGATGAGATTGTCGGCGCTGTGAATGCTCTGCGCGCCCGTTATGACTATCTATTCACAACGGGCGGCATTGGGCCGACCCATGATGATATCACGGTCGATGCCATTGCGAAGGCCTTGGGCGTTGATGTGGTTATCCATCCTGAAGCAAGCGCGTTGCTCAATCGTTATTATGAAAGCCGGGGCGGTTTGAACGAAGCGCGGCTCCGGATGGCACGCGTGCCCGATGGCGCCGACTTAATCCCCAATCGCATGTCCGGCGCGCCGGGCATCCGCCATGGCAATATCTTCATCATGGCTGGCGTCCCGCATATCACGGCCGGCATGCTTGATGCGCTTTCGGGGACGTTAGAGGGCGGTTTGCCTTTGCTTTCAACAACCGTTGGCTGCTGGGTGCCAGAAAGCGAGATTTCGGAGCTGCTTGCCTCCACCGAAAAGGCCCATGAAGGAACGCAGATCGGCAGCTACCCTTTCTTCCGAGAAGGCAAAGTCGGTGCGAATTTTGTGATCCGATCAACAGAGCAAGAGCTGTTGGATCGATGCGCTTTGGCGCTGTCAGACGGGCTCCGCGCGATGGGCCGCGAAGCCGTGGCGGGTGGAATCTAGCCGGCGCGTTTAGCGAGCAGCGGATTCACTTCCCGATCCAGCAAAGTCAAAGTCTCGGCAAAATGCGCTTTCAACGCCATCACAGATTCTAGCAACGCATCAGGCGCCTGACGCCATTCGACACAATCACGCGCTGCAAACTCAATGTCTTCAGCAATCTCTGCGACAGAAAGCGCCCCAATTTGCAGCGCGTCATTTTTCAGGAGGTCAGCTGGACCGATCATGCCAATGGGATTGCGGACACGCAGGCTCGCTTCGATAGCGGCAATGGATTTGCCACCATCTTCGCGAAAATAGTTGATGACGCGCAGAAAGCGAGGCCCCAATTGGGTCCGTGATTGGGCAAAACGCGCCCAATCCACCACTGCATGTTTCTGATCCACCATCTGCCAATGACCCTTTTGTGCATCTGTTGCACTAGGCATGGGTCGTTAACATGAGGTTGATTTTAAGCTGGATTTTGGTCCAGGAACCCTTGCTTCCTCATCCAAATTGGCGAGGCATTGATCCAGACTAAGTGGTCGGCGCGAATGGATTTTTGGGAGACCGTAGCGTTAGTCGTACGGGAACCGCGCCAAAGCCCAGCTCCTTGCGGATGCCATTCACCAAATAACGGCGATAGCTTTCCGGCAGTTGATCGACTCGCGTTCCGAAAATGACAAAGCTTGGCGGCCGGGTCTTAATCTGCGTCACATAACGAAGCTTGATCCGCTTACCACCCGGTGCTGGCGGCGGATTGCGCTCGACAGCATCTTCAAACCAGCGGTTCAAACGGCTGGTGGGCACACGCTGGCTCCAGGCTTCGCGCACATCAAATGCCGCTTGGAGAAGTTGGTCTACGCCTTTGCCCGTCGCTGCCGAAATGGTGAGCAAAGGCACGCCCTTCACTTGAGCAAAACCCTCTTCAAGCGCAGCGCGCACGCCTTGGTAAAGGCTCGACCCATTTTCAGCGACGTCCCATTTGTTGAGGGCAATGACCATCGCTCTGCCCTCTTCAAATATCTGGTCAGCGATCCGCAAATCCTGCGCCTCAAGGCCACGCGTGGCATCGAGGAGGAGCACAACCACTTCGGAAAAATCGATGGCGCGGCGCGTATCAGCGGCAGACAATTTCTCAAGCTTGTCATCTACCTTGGCTTTGCGACGCAATCCCGCAGTGTCGATCAAGCGGACAGCTCTCCCCTGCCATTCCCAGTCGATGGTGATGGAATCGCGCGTGATGCCAGCCTCTGGCCCGGTGATCATCCGATCTTCGCCGAGCATGCGGTTGACCAGCGTCGACTTGCCTGCGTTGGGCCGCCCCACAATGGTGAGCTTCAACGGGCCAGACAGATCCTCTTCATCGACAATCTCTTCTTCCACTTCTTCGCGCTCGACATGCGGACGAAGGGCGTGGAACAGATCATCAAGGCCAAGGCCATGTTCAGCGCTGAACGGGATCGGATCGCCAAAGCCAAGGTTGAACGCTTCATAGACGCCGCCATCTTGTGCTTTGCCTTCTGCCTTGTTGGCAAGGATTACGACAGGCGTGTCTGATCCGCGCAGCCAACGGCCAATTTCTTCGTCGAGCGGCACAATCCCGGCGCGGCTATCGATGACAAACAGCGCGACATCAGCTTCATTAACCGCAGCTTGGGTTTGCTGCCGCATGCGCCCTGGAAGCGTTTGAGGGTCTTCATCTTCAAAGCCCGCCGTATCGACAATGCGGAAAGGCATGCCCAACAGCTCAGCATCGCCCTCCCGGCGATCGCGGGTTACGCCGGGGCGATCATCAACAAGCGCAAGCTTCTTTCCAACCAAGCGGTTGAACAAGGTTGATTTGCCGACATTCGGCCGCCCGATGATGGCGACCACGGGGAGCGCGGTGGCCATCTCTGCAGCCTCCTTTTAGCGCCAGGCCGTGATACGGCCACCATCATCAAGGACGTAGAGCGTGCTACCCGCGACAATGAGCGGCAACGTGACGCCATCGCTTAGCTTGGTCGTTGTCTGCACTTGGCCATTGGCAGGGGACACATTCACAAGCTCACCCAAGCTATTGGCAAGGATCAGACGATCGCCCGCGAGGACCGGGCCGACCCAACGCACAGGGCCCTTTTTCGTCTTCTTCTTTTCTTTCTTATAGGCCCGCATTTGCGAAACCCAGCGGACCTTGCCACTGGACCGCGCAATGGCGAACAGGCGCGCTTGATCATCCATCACAAATACCCATTCGCCAGCGACCCAAGGGGTGGAGATGCCTGCGAGATTGGTTTCCCAAATGCGCTGGCCCGTCACCAAGTCCATGCTCACCATCCGGCCACCTTGGCCAACGGCGAACACGCGACCGCGATCAATGACCGGATCAGCGTCAATGTCAGATAGGCTCGATACTGAGGTTGAGATGCTCGTCTTTGAAAGAACGTCGCCCCACAACGGACGACCATTTTCATAGCGGTAGGCGTTGAGCTCGCCCGACGAAAAGCCAGCGACCACTGTGCCTTGAGCGCTAGCCGGAGCAGCAGAGCCAAAAACGCCTGCCAATTCCGCCGCCGCTGATGTCGTCCAAGCAACGGTGCCATCGCCCTGGTTGAGCGCGAACAGCTGATTGTCATAGGTCATGACATAGACATTGCCGTTGCCAAGGCCGGGGGCACCGCGCAGGGGCCCGGAAGGCCGAACCTTCCAAATGGATTTGCCATCAGAGGCTTGCAATGCTTCCACATCGCCAAGTCCATTGGTTGCGTAAACAATGCCATTTTCGAAGCTGACACCGCCGCCAAATAGAGAACCACGATTTCCGGTCATCGCGCCTGACATCATGCTGATCCCGCCCTTGGCGTCTTTCTCATTCCCGATGAAGCGGCTCCACAGCTTGCCGCCGCCATTGGTGTCAAAGGCATGAAGCGTCGCAAAAACATCCATCACAAACAATTTACCATCTGCGACCACCGGAGCGGAAGACAAACGCCGGAACTTGTTTGAGCCTTGGATGGAGACGGTCCATGCTTTGCCAAGCGCATTGCCAAGAGCCAGATGCTCCATCGATTTGGACGCATTGCCACCGGGCTGCGTCCAGCTGTCATTGGCCACGGCAGGTGGCACAAGCACTGCGACATCGGCAAGCGATGGATCGGCTTCTGCGGTCGATTCTGAAGTCAAAACAGCCGTTCTTTGGCCAATGGTTGGCGTGCTCTTCTTATCTCGTCCACCGCCGCCGATGCCAAGTCGGCTGCAACCAGACACGGCAAGCGAAGCAATCACTGCAACAATGAGAAAACGGGCTGGCTTCACTGGGCGGCTCCCTTGGCTTCTGGTCGCGTTGAGGCAACGCCCAGCGCATTGGCTTTTTCACTGGCGCGGTTCCGGATCGTTTCCGGCACGCCTTCATCTTTTGCCAGTTCAGCAAGCATTTTGCCTGCAAGTTCCGGCTTGTTCATTTTGACATAGGCCATGGCCGTCATTTCACCAGCACTGCCATACCAAGGGGCCCCGGGCACAGCGAGCGGCTTCAATCGGGTCACCACATCTTCTGGCTTCATGCTATCGAAGCTAGCAGCTGTCTGGCGGATTAACGCTAAGTCTTTCCAGACCTGCGCTGTGTCTCCGCTGCTCGCCACTTTCCCGAAAGAGTCGGCAGCCGCTTTGTCATCGCCAGTTTGAAGTGCAAGCGAACCAGCAATCAAACCTGCTGGCCCGTGAAAGCCCTCAGCATCCGAAGCTTTGACTTCTTCAAGCTTCGCCTTCGCGCCCTGATCCGACCCAGCGGCCAGCGTATCAACCACAGCCGTCAGTTTCTCGCCGACTTCGCCTGCCGCCGCATCTTGGCGATCGTTCCAGTAAATCCATCCCGCCCAGCCCAAAAGGCCAGCGACAATCACTGCAACAGCAGGTTTACCAAAGCGTTCCCAAGCGTCCTGAAGTTTGTCCTTCTGAAGCTCTTCATCGACTTCGCGAACAAACACTTCTTCGGTCACATTCATCGGCGGAAGCGCCAAAACTATTCTCCTGAGAAACTCATTCTTGCACACGCCTTAGCGAGGCTATGCCGCAAGGGGAAGCCGTCAGTTGCGCGAGGCTACTAAGGCTGTGACTGGTAAGTCTGATCCTGGGTTGGGAATTCGCGAGTCCGCACTTCATCGGCATAGTTTTCGACGGCCTCTGCGACAAATTTAGACATGGCAGCAAACCGCTTCACAAATTTCGGTGTCCGCTCAAACAGTCCAAGCATATCTTCAGTGACCAGCACCTGGCCGTCGCATTGATTGGAGGCCCCAATGCCAATCGTTGGGCATGCCACGCGCTTCGTGATTTCAATAGCGATGGGTTCCATTACGCCTTCGATCACCATTGAGAAAGCGCCCGCCTCTGCCACCGCGACAGCATCTTCAACAATCGACTGCGCCTCTTCAGCGCTTTTCCCGCGCACCCCATAGCCGCCCAAAATGTTCACGGCTTGAGGCGTCAAGCCGACATGGCCCATCACAGGAATGCCCCGCTGCGTGAGAAATTCAATCGTCGGCGCAATGACTTTGCCGCCTTCCATCTTCACGGCGGCGGCGCCAGTTTCCTTCAGCAAGCGCGCGGCGTTGGTGAAGGCAAGCTCTGGCGATGCTTCATAGCTGCCAAAAGGCATATCGACGATCACAGCGGCATGATAACTGCCCCGAACAACCGCTGCGCCGTGAGCCGCCATCATCTCCATCGTGACCGCAACCGTGTGCGGCAGACCGTAAATCACCTGCCCCAGCGAATCGCCGACAAGCAGCATGTCGCAATGCGGGTCCAGCAATTGCGCCATGCGCACGGTGTAAGCGGTGAGCATGACCAGCGGCTTTCCGCCCTTGCTTTGGCGAATGCGCGGCACCGTGAGCCGCTTCATGGGGGTTGGCGTCGGGTTGGCCCGGCTGGTCGATGTGTCGAGAGTGAAGGTTGTAGACATGGCGCAGGGGGTTAAACCTGCTGGGCGTGACCGTCAATCAATGGCGGCTTTGGCCTCTGCCACATGATCGCTGAAAATCCCGTCAATTCCCGTTGCCAGAAAGGCTTTAATCTCTGCCGCCAGATCCCCTTTGGCGCGCGGATCTTCGCCGGATTTCAGCTCCTTCGGAAGGAAGAAATTCTCGGCACGAAATGTCCAAGGATGAATTTTTAGGCCTACAGCTTTGGCATTGCCGACAAAGCTGGTCGGCTGCCTCAAGGCTCCATCGGCATTGCGAGGAATGATCAGGCCCTTATTCGGGCCGACGCCTTGGGCATAGCGCGCTATCGCTTTCAGGCCCGCGGCCGTCGCCATAGATGCATATGTCTTTTTAGGCAGATCTGGAGGACCGCCTTCTGTGCTCATCAATTGGACCAACGGCACTTTGGTTTTCTTGGCCAAAGCCTTCAGGTTCCCCACCTCAAAAGATTGGATGAAGATCGGCGCCTTGGCATCGCGGTGCCCAAAGCGATCCAGCGCCGCAAGCAAAGGCGCTTGATGCGGCAAACCAATGGACTTGAAATAGCTGGGGTGCTTGGTTTCAGGATAGACCCCAATCACCCGCCCAGTGCGCTTTGTGGCCTCCGCTGCCAGCGCCAAAACCTCATCAAAGGTTGGCACTTGAAACTGACCGTCAAAGGCCATGTTGGCGGTGCGAAGCTGAGGAAGCCGCTCCTTTGCGCGCAGAGTCTTCAGCTCTGCCAAAGTCAAGTCTTCGGTGAACCAGCCAGTGAAGCTTTCCCCATCAA
>DLOX01000156.1:0-1595 GCA_002478575.1 Sphingomonadales bacterium UBA7473
CGCGTTGGAGCGCACCAGCGTATCGGCAATCTCCAAAGCTTGCTCACCAGTGTCAGGCTGCGAAACGATCAGCTCATCAATATTGACGCCCAATTTCTTGGCATAGACAGGATCAAGCGCATGTTCGGCATCGATGAAGGCCGCTGTGCCACCGCCCTTTTGAGCCTCTGCAATGGCATGCAGCGCAAGCGTCGTCTTACCAGAGCTTTCAGGGCCAAAAACCTCAATGATGCGCCCCTTGGGCAAGCCACCAATGCCAAGAGCAATGTCGAGGCCCAAAGAGCCAGTCGACACCGCTTCAATCTGCATCGCCTCTTTCTGGCCAAGCTTCATCGCAGAGCCTTTACCAAAGGCCCGATCAATCTGTGCAAGCGCTGCTTCAAGCGCCTTTTGCCTATCACTGCTCACGTTGTTTTTCCCTGAATCAATGAGTTTGAGTTGTGCTGTCATGGCCGTTCCCATCCTTGTAAGCAAGCGTCACATCTTGATGCCTGAAGATTGTGTAGCTGCTTTGTTCCAATTGAACAAGAGGGGAACGAGAATTTTATTCGATTTTTGTTCTTTTGCTCGAAATATGCCTATTTTCCCGTCGAAAAGACCGTTCTAACGGCCTCCTGAAGCTGCTGAACCGAGAAGGGCTTCGGCAAAAAGGCCATGCGATCCAAGTCAATTGTCTTACGCAATTGCTCTTCGGCGTAACCGGACATGAAGAGAATCGGCATTTCCGGGAACAGCTTCCTCGCCTGCCTGACCATCGCTGGACCATCCATCACAGGCATAACCACATCTGAAATGATGAGCTCAATATCGTCGCGGCTTTTTAGTTGCTCCAAGGCCTCTTCGCCTTGCGTGGCACTGACAACGGTATAGCCGCTGCGCGTGAGGGCCCGCTCAGCGACGGCACGGACCATGTCTTCATCTTCGACAAGAAGGATGGTGCCGGTGCCCCAGGTCTCGGCTGGCTTTTCCTTTTCAAGGCGCGGTGCGGTTTGCGTCGCTGCTTCGGCTTCATGAACGGGCAGGTAAATGACGAAACTTGTCCCCTGCCCCATCGTCGAATCGGCGAAGATGAAGCCGCCCGATTGTTTGACGATCCCGTAGACAGTGGAAAGGCCCAACCCGGTTCCTTTGCCAACCTCTTTCGTCGTGAAGAAGGGTTCAAAGATTTTCGTCAGCAGTTCGGGCGCAATGCCGGTGCCGGTATCGGTGACCGAAACGGCGCTATAATCGGCAATGGGCAGAATATCGCTGCCAAGCTTGCGGACATCGGCGCGAGCGACTGGATAAGTCTGGATCGTCAGCGTCCCTCCGCGCGGCATGGCGTCGCGAGCGTTGACGGCCAAGTTGACGATGACTTGTTCCAACTGCCCAGGATCGGCGCGCACCGCGCCCAAACCACGGCCATGCTTCACCTCAAGCTTCACCGTTTCGCCCAGCAAACGGCGCAACAGGTTGGAGATTTCAGAAACAATATCCGGCAGCTGCAAAATCTGGGGCCGCAGCGTTTGTTGGCGAGAGAAAGCGAGCAACTGCCGGGTTAACGCTGCCGCGCGGTTGGAGTTGCTTTTGATCTGCTGGATATCGTCATAGTCGCT
>DLOX01000156.1:1692-8189 GCA_002478575.1 Sphingomonadales bacterium UBA7473
TTGAAATCATGGGCAACGCCGCCCGCCAATTGGCCAATGGCCTGCATTTTGGAGGCTTGAGCGATTTGCCGCTTGAGCTTTGACTCTTCGCTATTGTCCTTGAGGCTGAGGAGAACCGCTGCCTCGCCAAGACCCCGCAGACCCGCGATGGAGAGAGGCACTGGCTCATCGGCTTCATTGCGCAGGCGGATCGCGAGATCGCCCGTTAGAGCCTGTCCGCTGGCAAAGCGGCGCACGGTATCGGCAACAGCGGCCTTATCTTCCTTGATGACCAAGTCGCCGGGGTAAATCGGCCGAGATCCTGCTGCGACGCCCGCAGCGCGCGAAAAAGCATCATTCAGGAAGAGAAAACGCCCGTCTCGATCCGTCAAAGCAAGGCCAAGCGGCAAAGCCGACAAAAGCCCCTGTATCTGCGTCAGGATCGAAGAGTCCGCGCCAGTGACCGCATTTTGATCATCCAGCAGGAAGATTAATGTGGGCGATCCGGGATTGTCCCGATCAATCGGGATGTTGAGGATGCGCAGCGGCGTGCTGTTGCCGCCTTCCCTGCCAAAGCGAATGGCGCCGTGGCGATCATTCATCAGGAAGGATACAAACTCCCGTCCATCAAGCGGCGTTTCCAGCCGCCCGGTCGCGCGCAGAATGAAGGCAGGCGTCGCCGCCAATATTTTACCATCCTGCGCCAAAAGAACGGCCATCATTCCAGCTTCGCCAAGCCGTTCGCCGGCAGGCCCATCGATCAGCCGTTTGGCTTCTACTGCAACATCAAGTCGTTGAGCGGCACGGAACCGCCACAGCAAATGATCTTCCTGTCGCCCGCTGCGGATCACTTCTGCTTCAAAGGTCAGCAAATCGCGGCTCAGCCCGCGAAGGATGGTGGATCGCCCATCACGCCAAGCGGCTTTGCCTGCTTCGGTTAACTGATGGACTTGAACATCGTCTGAAATGATCTTGGGCGGCGCAATCGGCCCGCCAAACCAGCTTTCATACAGACCATTGGCGCACACCAAGCGGCCTGATCGATCCGTGATCGCAATGGCTGCTTCATCATTATCAGCGGCTTCGCGCACCAAGGACCAGTCACTTTCGACCTTGGCCGCAGCAACCGACGGAAAGAGCCGCGCAAAAGCATAGAGGACGGCCGCCAAGCCAATGATCGCAGCGCCAAAGCCTGCTGCCAGAGCCCAATCTCCAACCGCCCAAAGCAAAAGTGCAGCCGTTGCAACGGCCCCTGCCCCCACGGCAACCAATAGCTTTGGGTCTTCAAGCTCTCGCGCCATGACCGCGCCATTCTCACTCAACGGGCAGCCCTCTTCGCTTTCCGCCTTTGCCATTTCTGGACCAGAAACCAGCGCCAGCCGAGCGCAGACAACACATAGCCAACTGCCGCGGAAACAATGGCAATGATCGCAAGGCCAAGCAACATTGCTGGTGCTGCCTCAGAAAAGAGCCAACTCACCCATTCACCAAGCCCCGCGCCACGCTCGATCATTGCGCTCACTTTCCCAGCATCGGCCCCGATATCGAGGATGAGGTTACCACAGTAAACCGAGGCGATGAGGATAAGCGGCGTCGTTGCCGGGTTGCTGAGGAATGTCATCGCAGCCCCAAGCGGGATATTTGCGCGGAATGGCAAAGACACCAAGGCAGTCACTGCCACTTGCAGGCCAGGAATGAGCAGAAAAATACCGATGAGGAGTCCAAGCGCCACGCCCCTCGGCACGGAGCGGCGTGTGAAGCGCCAGAGGGCGGGATGGAAAACCCGGTGCGTAAACGGCCGCAAGAACCGGCTCTTCTCAAAGCTTTCTCGGCTAGGAGCTTGCGACTTGATCCACGCGCCGAGGCGGCTCATGATCGGTCCCTGATGATCCGCGCGGCATCCCGCTTCCATTCACGCTCTTTGATATGTTCGCGCTTGTCATGGGCTTTGCGGCCCTTGGCAAGCGCCAGTTCTACCTTCGCCCGGCCGCGATCATTGAAATAGACTGACAACGGAACCAGCGTCATGCCATCGCGCGCAACGGCACCGTGCATCTTGTTGATCTCGCGTTCCCGCAGCAGCAATTTGCGCGGACGCTTTGGCTCGTGATTGTGGCGGTTCCCATGGCTGAATTCCGGGATATTGGCGTTGATCAACCAAACTTCCCGATCTTTCACCTCGGCATAGCTTTCGGCAATTGTGCCCTCGCCAAAGCGCAGGGCCTTCACTTCTGTGCCGGTCAAAGCGATCCCCGCCTCAAAGACTTCGTCAATGGCATAGTCAAATCGCGCACGCCGGTTCTCGGCAACGGTCTTCACTTTGTCGGATGATGTGCGAGGACGTGCCATTAGATCAGGCCTGCATGCTCCAGCGCTGCATCGACCGCAGCACGCGCCTCCGAAGAGCAAGCGGTGAGCGGCAAGCGCATTTCTTCCGTCACGCCTTCAAACACGCGAGTCAGGGCATATTTGACCGGTCCGGGAGAGGCATCGGTGAATAGAGCCTTGTGCAGCGGGAAGAGTCGATCATTCAGCACCTGAGCTGCGGCCACATCGCCCATCTGGCAGGCCTTTTGGAACTCTGCACAGAGGGCGGGTGCAACATTGGCCGTCACTGAGATCGCGCCGACGCCACCAACCGCGTTGAAGGCCAAGGCCATATCATCATTGCCGGAAAGCTGGCAAAAATCCGTACCGCAGAGCAAGCGATGCTCCGTCACGCGCTCAATCGCGCCGCTGGCATCCTTGATGCCAATGATCGTTGGCAATGCCGCAAGCCGTGCCACGGTTTCAGGCTTCATATCCGTCACTGTTCGCGCTGGGACATTGTAGAGCACGATCGGCAAATCATTGCGTTCCGTGAGATAGACGAAATGCTGATAAATGCCTTCTTGGTTCGGACGATTATAGTAAGGGGCCACAACCAGAGCTGCCTTGGCACCACATTTTTTGGAAAAATTCATGTGGAGAAGGGCATTGGTTGTGTCGTTCGATCCGCATCCAGCGATCACGGGAACCCGGCCCGCGGATTGCTCCACGCAAATCTCGATAACCCGGTGATGCTCGGCGTTAGACAAGGTCGCGCTTTCGCCTGTGGTGCCACAGGGCACCAAAGCGCTTGAACCATTGTCAATCTGCCAGTCTACCAGCCGCCGAAACGCCTTTTCATCGATCATTCCGTCGCGAAAAGGAGTCACTAGAGCCGGAATTGAGCCGGAGAACATTCTTTTTTCCTTCACCTCTTGCGTCACCTCGCGCAATAGAGGCTACATGACGAAAAACCATAGATATTTTGCTCGCGATACGGGCATCTCGCCTCTCCTGTCCAGTGTTGCCCCGTTCAGCCTTGCATTGGCTGCGGCGATTACGGCCCCGGCGGTCGCGCAAACGGCTCCGCCGCTTATGGTTCAACCGATTCCGTCGACTCCGCAACCAGCCGACGCTTTGTCGCTTGCCTTGTCCGAATGGCGGAGCCTTCAGCAAAGCGAGACTCTGCCCTTTGCAAGCTATGCGCGGTTCATGATCGATCATCCCGGCTGGCCCGGGGAAGCGGTCTTCAGGCGCAGCGCCGAGCGCAATATGCGCGCGGGTGCTGAAGACCCACGGTTGGTCGCCAATTTCTTCAGCCGTTTTCCGCCGCAATCGGCAACAGCCCATTTGCGCCATGCCGAAGCACTGGAGCAAAGCGGAAAACGCTCCGAAGCCTTAGTGGCCGCGCGATCCGCATGGCTGGCTGGAGCCTTGGTGCCCGCAGATGAGCAGATTTTCTTGGCACGTTACAGCTCCTCGCTGCAAACGGGGGACCATGATGCGCGGATGAACACGCTCCTCTGGTCAAGGTCGACCCAGGCGGCGGCGCGGCAATTGGCCTTCACCAATCCGCAAATGCGCAACCTTTTTTCGGCGCGCCTTGGTTTCCAGACCAGAGCAACCGATGCGCTGCTTCGCGCTAATCTTGTGTCAGCTGATCAGCGCAATGATGCAGGGTTCATTGCCGATCGCATCAGCTTCATGCGAGCAAGCGGTGACACAAGCTCAGCCATCAACATACTGCGCCGGCCCCTGCCGCTGTCCGAGCCGCCAGCCAATGCGACAACCTGGCTTGAGACCATCGAAGCGGTGCAGCGATCTGCGCTTGGCCAAGCGGACCATTCGGCCGTCTATGAGATTAGCCGCCAACTTGAGCGCGTCTATGCGCCGGGAACTCCTGTTCGCGATCGGCCCTTTACCGAGCGAGACAGCTATACCGATATCGCTTGGATGGGCGGAATGGCTGCTCTGATGCGGCTTCAACGTCCAATGGACGCGGTTCGCATGTTTGAGCTTTATGCAAATGCGGCGCGGTCGCCCCAAACCCGAGCCAAAGGGCTATATTGGGCAGGCCGCGCCGCTGATCAAGCGAAGCGGTCAGATCTCGCCACGCTTCATTACACTGCCGCTGCGGAGTTTTATGATCAGTTCCACGGACAATTAGCGCATGAGCGGCTAGGCAAGCGCGTTATGCTTCCGGTCGAGCCCACAAGCGTTGAAGTGTCTGGCGAAGAGCGTGCCCGGTTCAACAATCATGAAGTGGTCCGGGCGCTTGTTCGTTTGGGCCAACAAGGCAATTGGCAGGATCAAACACGCTTTGTCCGTACTTTGGGCGCATCGGCCAAAGGCTCTGCCAATCTGGTGCTAACCGCTGAATTGGCCCAACGTGTCAATCGCCCCGATCTTGGGCTTCTGGTCGGCAAAAATGCCCGAGAAAATGGCGTTTCTGGCTATTTCACCCCTTCCTTCCCAATGGTCACGGTTCCTTCCGAACATCGCAGCAATTGGACCTTCATTCACGCGATCACGCGGCAGGAAAGCCAATTTGATCGCGAGGCTCTGAGCAAAGCGGGAGCCCGGGGACTCATGCAATTGATGCCCGGAACAGCAAGGGATACCGCGCCATCGGCCGGCGTCGTCTATAGTCTGGGGAGCCTCACCCAGAACCCGCAAGACAATATCCGGCTTGGTTCAACCTATTTTGGCCAGCTCATGTCCCGCTACAATGGTTCTTACGTGCTGTCAGTCGCAGCCTATAATGCTGGGCCCGGCAATGTGAATAAATGGATCAAGGCTAACGGCGATCCGCGCTTGCCCGGAGTTGATGTGATCGCTTGGGTTGAGGCGATCCCCTTCACCGAAACCAGAGGCTATGTTCAGCGCGTGCTAGAGAATGCCATTGTTTATGATCTGATGAACCCCAACCGGGGGAGCCGCGCTCCAGTGCGCATTTCGGCTTTGTTGGGCAGCTATTCCGGTGCCCGTGCGATGGGGGCGCCTTGATGGCAGGGGCAGATCAGCCCAACTACATCACGCCCCAAGGTTTTGAAGTGCTGAGGCAGCGATATGATCAGTTGTTCAAGGTGGAACGACCCCAATTGGTTGAAACCGTATCTTGGGCCGCGGGCAATGGAGACCGGAGCGAGAATGGCGATTATCTCTACGGCAAAAAGCGTCTGCGCGAGATTGACCGGGAATTGGGCTGGCTTTCGAAACGAATGAAAGCCGCGCGAGTGGTCGATCCTGCGGCCCAGACTGATCGCAGCAAAGTATTTTTCGGGGCGACAGTGACAATAGCTGACGATCAGGATCGCGAGCGGATCATCACCATTGTCGGCGATGATGAGATCGATCCTAACAATGGCCGGGTCGGCTGGAACTCCCCCTTGGCCAGAGCCGTTCGAGGCTCAAAGCTAGGAGACTTGCGCCGTGTTGCCTTGCCGTCCGGGGAAGTGGAATATGAGGTGACTCGGATTAGCTATCCGGGATGACGGCTATGATCTCGCCTTACTTGTAGCTTTCCCGCCGATCCCCAAATTCCCGCACGCGACGCCGCCAAGCCCGGTAGCTGCCGGGCTTTAACGTCTTGCGCATGATCGCTTTCACTTGATCAGGGGTTACGCCATGCTGCGCGCGGATCGTGGCAAAGCTGACATGGTCGCTGAGCGCCATCTCAATGATCTCGCTGATGGCCGCAGGTGAAAGATCGTCCTTCACCGGCTCAGCTCGACTTGGGCTGCTCCACAATGCGAATGTTCAATTCCCGCAATTGCTTGGCATTCACAGGCCCCGGCGCACCCATCATCAGGTCTTCGGCCTTTTGGTTCATGGGGAAGACAATGACTTCGCGGATGTTCGGCTCATCGGCCAGAAGCATCACGATACGGTCAATCCCCGGAGCAGAGCCACCGTGCGGCGGTGCGCCAAACTTGAACGCATTGATCATGCCGGAGAAATTCTCGTCAACGTCAGCTTGGCTGTAGCCCGCGATCTCAAACGCTTTGTACATGATCTCAGGCCGATGATTCCGGATCGCACCTGATGAAAGCTCCACGCCGTTGCAGACAATGTCATATTGGAAGGCAAGGATGTCGAGCGGGTCCATCGTCTCCAAGGCTTCCATCCCACCTTGCGGCATCGAGAATGGATTGTGGCTGAAGTCGACCTTTTTCGCATCCTCATCATATTCGAACATGGGGAAGTCGACG
>DLOX01000059.1:0-12920 GCA_002478575.1 Sphingomonadales bacterium UBA7473
GTTTGCCCGCAGGCGGTCGAGTTGCCCGCAGCAAGCCGGTGCGTTTCACCTTTGATGGCGTCAGCTATTCAGGCTTCGAAGGGGATACGCTGGCGTCTGCCTTGCTCGCCAATGGTGTGATGCTCTTTGGCCGCTCGTTCAAATATCATCGGCCCAGGGGGTTGCTTGCGGCAGGGAGCGAAGAACCCAACGCGCTTGTCTCGGTGGATCGCGGGCCGGGGCGCTTCACACCCAATTTGCGGGCGACCAATGTCGAAGTGCATGAAGGGCTGAAGGCCGTCAGCCAAAACCGTTGGCCCTCGCTCAAGACTGACTTTGGGGCAATCAATGACCGGCTGGGCATGTTCTTCCCCGCGGGCTTTTACAACAAGACCTTCATGTGGCCGCGCTCCTTTTGGGACAAGCTTTACGAGCCTGCGATCCGCAAAATGGCCGGGCTGGGAGACGCACCGACCGAGGAAGATCCCGATCACTACGCATCAACTTATGCCCATTGCGATCTGCTGATCATTGGCGCCGGGCCTGCGGGAATTGATGCTGCACTGGAAGCGGCAGGCACAAAAAAGCGGATCATCTTGATCGATGAGCAAGATGAAGCAGGCGGTGGAGCCTTGGCTGACCCTGCGCTTTGGCCTTGGCTGGAACGGAGCATGAAGGCACTGAGCGCTGCGTCCAATGTCACCATTCTGACGCGCACGACTGCATTTGGCTATTATCATGATAATTTCATCGGTGCGGTTGAGCGTTTGACCGATCATTTGGCGGATGGCGGCGAAGCGCCACGTGAGAAGCTCTGGCGGATACGGGCAGGCGAAGTGATCTTAGCGCAAGGCGCGATCGAACGGCCTTTGGTGTTTGATGGCAATGATACGCCCGGCGTGATGCTGTCTTCCGCAGCGAAGACCTTTGCGCTGCGCTACGGCGTTGCGGTTGGCCAATTAGTCGCGGTGATGGCAGCGCATGACAGCGGCTGGCAGGATGCCTTTGAGTTGGCCAAAGTAGGGGTTGGCATCAACACGATCATTGACGTGCGCTATACGATCAGCGCAGAATTGCGGCAGCACGCGATTGATCTTGGGATCAACTTCAAATTGAACCACAGTGTGATTGGCGTGTCCGGCCGTCATGGCGTCAAATCTATCGAGGTTGCGGCGAATGATGGCAGGGGCAAATCCACAATCAAATGCGATGCCCTATTGATGGCAGGCGGATGGACTCCAAGCGTCCATCTTTGGTCACACAGCAAAGGTAGCCTCAAATGGCGCGATGATCTGGGGGCCTATGTGCCGGATCAGCCCAATGAAAATGTCCGCTGCGTTGGGGCATGTGCTGGCGCCTGGAATTTTGGCAGCGGGGCTGTGATTGATGTTTTGCCGACGCCCAAGGATCAGACCCGGATCAAGGCTTTTGTCGATTTTCAAAATGATGTGACGGCGAAGGACATCAAGCTCGCCGTGCGAGAAGGCTTCCGCTCGATCGAGCATATCAAGCGCTACACGACCAATGGTATGGCGACCGATCAGGGCAAGACGTCGAACCTCAACGGCCTTCAGATTGCCTCAACGGCATTGGCAAAGCCGGTCGCTGACATTGGCCTTACGACTTTCCGCCCGCCCTACACGCCGCAGACTTTTGGCGCCCTTGCGGGCCATGCCAAAGGCGTTCTTTTTCAGGCAACCCGCACAACCAATATCGATGGTTGGGCCGAAGATCATGGTGCGGTGTTTGAGCTGGTCGCGCAATGGCGGCGAGCACGGTACTTCCCCAAGGCCGGCGAAGATATGCACGCGGCCGTCAACCGCGAATGTTTGGCGGTGCGGAACAGCCTTGGAATTTTCGATGCTTCAACGCTGGGGAAGATCGAAGTTGTAGGGCCAGATGCGGCAGAGTTTCTCAACCGCATGTATACCAATCCGTGGAAGGCGCTGGAGCCGGGCCGCTGCCGCTATGGGCTGCTGCTGAAGGAAGATGGTTTCATCACCGATGATGGCGTGTCGGCAAGGCTTGCGCCTGACCGCTTTCACCTGACCACCACCACCGGCGGCGCGGCGCGTGTGCTCAACATGATGGAGGATTATCTCCAGACTGAGTGGCCAGACCTCAACGTTTGGTTGACGAGCACGACTGAACAATATGCGGTGATTGCGCTGCAAGGGCCCAATGCGCGGAAAGTGCTCGAGCCTTTGGTGGAGGGCATTGACCTGTCCGCCGAAGCCTTCCCGCATATGGCGATCCGAGAAGGCACGATCTGCGGCATTCCGACGCGGCTGTTCCGTGTGAGCTTCACCGGAGAGTTGGGCTTCGAAATCAACGTGCCGACAGCCTATGGCCGTGCGCTGTGGGAGCGGATCATGGCGGAGGGCGCGAAATATGACATCACGCCTTATGGCACAGAGACGATGCATGTGTTGCGGGCGGAAAAAGGCTTCATCATTGTGGGGCAGGATACCGATGGCACGGTGACGCCCTATGATGCTGGCCTCGATTGGGCGGTGGGCAAGAAGAAGCTCGATTTTGTCGGCAAACGTTCCATGGCGCGCCCTGACATTGTTGCGCAAGGCCGCAAGCAGTTGGTCGGCCTGCTCACTGATGACCCGAACGTGGTGCTGGAAGAAGGTGCCCAGATTGTCGCTGATCCTAATCAGCCGATCCCCATGACAATGATTGGCCATGTGACCTCCTCTTACTGGAGCGAGACGCTGGGACGGTCGATTGCGATGGCGCTGGTTGCAGGCGGGCAAGGGAAGATGGGCGAGACGCTTCATATCCCCATGCCGGGCAAGGCCCACGCGGCGAAGGTCTGCGGCATGGTCTTTTATGATCCAGAAGGGACGCGGCTGCATGTCTGATCTGCTTGTCCGAACCGAACCAGTGCGGACAGCGCCTTTCGTTGCGGAGGGCGTCACAATCAGTCTAGCTCCGCCCATGGCTCGCTTTTCCCTGCGGGCAAAGCAAGGGCAAGCGCTGGAGACATTGCTGGGCGTCAAAGTGCCCAAGAAGATTGGCGCGACAGAGGGTGGCATCGCTTGCCTTGGTCCGGACGAATGGCTGCTTCGGGCCGATGAGGGGACGATGGTCCCTATGGGCCAGGGTTTGCCTCTTGCTGTCACCGATATCAGCGAGCGATCCATCTGCCTGATCGTAGAAGGCCCCCGTGCTGCGGAGATATTGGCGAGCGGTTGCCCGCTTGATCTTGATCATTTTGCGGTTGGGCGCGCCACGCGAACCATCTTTGAAACGGTGGAGATCATCCTCATCCGCGAGGCCGAGCATCGCTTTCATGTTGAGGTTTGGCGCAGCTTTTCGTCTTGGTTATGGACAGCATTGAAAACAGCTGCCAACCATTGAGTTTATAAAATGGGGGATGGGATGGCGGACTGGTCCAAGCAGATTGATCTTGGCGATTTTGGGCAATCCAATCGCACTTGGGCCGGGATGATTGTCAATCCCGCTGTCTTCATCCCAACGGCTATCATTTCGCTTTCCGTGATCTTTTACAGTGTGATCGCGCCTGAAAGCTCAGCTGCGCTTTTTTCGTGGTTGCGTGCTTCGGCCGTGTCGGAATTTGATTGGTTTTTGATCACGGTCGGCAATCTCCTCCTGATCTTTTGCGTTGTGCTGATCTTCTCGCCCTTGGGCCGGATCAGGCTGGGCGGCCGAGGCGCAACCCCCAAATATTCCTATGTCTCCTGGTTCTCGATGCTGTTTGGGGCGGGCATGGGGATTGGCCTTGTCTTCTATGGCGTCGGCGAGCCTGTCACCCATTTCACATCGTCAATGGCGGGCGGGCCAGCGGCTCCCTTGGGTGGTGCTCCGGGAGATGCGGCTGGGGCCCGCAGCATGGCGATGGCGGCGACGACCTATAATTGGGCGCTGCATCCTTGGGCGATATACGCGGTCGTTGGTTTGGCTTTGGCTGTCTTTGCCTATGACTATAAAATGCCTTTCTCGTTCCGCTCGGCGTTTTATCCTTTGTTCGGAAAGCGGGTTTGGGGGCCGATTGGTGATGTGATTGATGTGCTTGCGGTCTTCGCGACGCTCTTTGGTCTGGCGTCGTCATTGGGCCTAGGCGCGCAGCAAGCCATGTCCGGCATCACGCATTTGTTCGGGCTTCCCGGCACGCCTGCTACGATTGTCGCTCTCATCGCGGTCATGGCGATTGTGACTTACTTTTCAGTGCGCGGCGGGATCGACAAAGGCATTCGCATCTTGAGTGAACTAAACATGTGGGTCGCCGTAGCGCTGATGATCTTCATCTTGGCGACTGGATCAACGCTCGTTTTGCTGAGCGATATCGTCATCAACCTTGCGACTTATGTACAACTGCTGCCGGCCTTCTCGAGCCCCTTCAACAGAACAGACACGGGCTTCTACAATGATTGGACGGCCTATTATTGGACCTGGTGGATCAGCTGGGCACCCTTTGTGGGCCTCTTCATGGCGCGGATTTCGGAAGGGCGTACGGTGCGCGAATTTTTGGTTGGGGCTTTGGTTGCCCCAACTTTGCTTTGCGTCATTTGGCTGACCATCTTCGGCGATGGCAGCATCGCGCAGATTGTTGCGGGCAATGCGCCGGAGCTTGCGAAAGCGCCGCTCGATAAGCAGCTGTTTCTACTCTTGGAAACGCTCCCCTGGGCTCAATTCACATCCTTCGTCTCAATCTGCCTGATCCTCATTTTCTTCATCACCGGTTGGGATTCGGGCACATTGGTGATTGATACGATTACGTCCGGCGGGCGCACGGACACGAGCTTGCGACAAAAGGCATTCTGGCTCTTCGCGGTCGGCGGCGTTGGCGTCGTGTTGCTGGTTTCCGGCGGGCTTGTGTCTTTGCAAGCGGCGGCGATTGCCTCTGGCTTGCCGCTGGCGATCGTCCTGCTTCTGATGTGCATTGGCACGTTCAAAGGGTTGATTGCTCTCCACCGCAAGGCCGTCGACGAAGCCTAAACACACCCTATGCAGAAATGGCATGGTGCCATTACCGATATCGTGATCTAGCCATTAGAATCACTTAATCGCGATATCTGGGGGCTGGTTTTGGTAAAATTGCCGCAGGAATTTGATCTCCATGCGCTGGAGGTGTTTGCGATGACCGTCGAACTCGGCGGCATGTCGCAATGCGCAGCGCATCTTCAAGTGACGCAATCGGCGATATCGCAGACCATTGCCAAACTTGAGGCAGGCATTGGCGCGCCGCTGTTCGATCGCACCATGCGGCCCATGGGCTTGACGGTTAGCGGCAAATCGCTCTTTGCGCGGGGGCAGGCCCTGATCGCCCATGCCCGGGCCACCTATGACGATGTCAGGGAAGGGGCAAGCCTTCCCATCTCAAGCGTGACCATCGCGATGTCCTTCAGCCTCGCCAATCTTTTGACTGCGCCGATCCTAAAGCAATTGGGCACCCGTGCAGATCAGTGGAATATCCGCTCAGGCATTTCGATGGAGCATCAAGGCGAATTTCTGGCCCGCGATATTGATATGATGGTGACGGGAAGCTTCAACTTGGAACATCGCGGCGCGCTTGAGCTAAACCCGGTGTTTGAAGAAAGCTTCATTCTGGTCTTTCCCAAAGACTATAATGAACCCGTTGATTTGCCTTCGACTCTTCCTTCACTTCCCTTGATCCGCTTCTCTCGGTTGACGGGCATGGGGCAGCAGATTGAGCGGCAGATTGTACGGATGAAATTGAAGCTTCCCCAGTTGATCGAGGTCGAGTCTTCGCATCAGCAATTGGCTTTGGTTGCAGCGGGGCTGGGGTGGACGATCACCACGCCGGTTTGCTTGGCTGCAGTGCCAGAACTTCAAAGCGAGCTAAGGCCCGAGCCTATGACACGCGGTCGCTTCTCCCGCCAAGTTCAGATCGTCTCGCGGGCAGGTGAGTTGGGGGATATTCCTCAGCAGACTGCGGCGGAATGCCAGCGCGCTCTTCGCGGTGAGGTTTTTGCCAAGACGATGCAAAATTTCCCTTGGATGGCAGATCAGTTGGTTTGGCCGGATGAGGCCAGCCAGGCGGGCTAGAGGTCTCGCGCCGCCTCTTCCCAAAAATGAATGAGACCAGCGCTGTAGCTTAGTGGAACATAGGCCAAGCAGCTGGTTTCGCTGAGGACGTGGAGGCGGACATTGACATGGTCGATGGTCGTTGCCGCGCTGCATCCGATCGAGAAGTTTGGGCTTTCAGCATCGAACACGCCGCCTTCCATCAGGAGGGTGCGCCAGCCTTGGCCTTTGAGTAGGACACGGACGATGCCGCCGCCAATCGCGGTGAGTGCGCCATCCTCGCCGAGGACTTCGCTGAGCCCAGAGACGTCGCCTTCGACCAGCCAAACGGTTGGCTCATAGCGGATCAATGTTAGTGCATTCGTTCCTGACGACCGCCCAATCGCGGGGAGCGCGAAGCCACTCGCCGCTTCAAACCGTTGGGCCACATCGGCTGCATTGCTCCAAATCTCGAACACATGAATAGGGGCTGCGGGGAGGGCGGTGATGGTTAGCTCAGTCACGATACCGCTCCCCTGCCTCGTCATAGAAATGGGGATGGACCACGCGGACGCGGGCCCTTTGATTGCGGGTTGGAGAAGTTGCGATTAGCTCCTCACCATGCCGTGCGAATCCATCCACCAATTGTCCAAGCGCAATTGATCCGCCCTCGATAATCCGAAACGCTGCGGCCGTGACATGGCCCTGCGGCGCTTCGCCTTCGAGCCTGATCAGCATCGATCCTTCGGGAATAGTGCCTTCAAGCGCTTCCAGCCCAACCAGCTGCTTCCGTCCGGGTTCGGACAGGGCAGAGCGCGACAAGCCTGACGCGCCAATATAGCCGCCCGCTTTGTTGAGCATTTTATCAAGCGCCAAATCATGTGGTGTTAGTCGGCCATCAATTTCGCCGCCGACCACCAGGTGGCCTTTCTCGATGCGGAGAAACTCCATTGCCTCCAGACCATAGAGAGAGCCATTTCGCGCCATGACTTCTGCCTCGCACGCGGCCCAAACCGTTGCGGCGTGGCTGGCCTCGACATAAAGCTCGAAGGCCCGTTCGCCGCTGTAGCTCGCCGCCAAAACGATGACTGGTGTGACCCCAATGGCCGCCGGAACCGTTGACATATGGCGCGGCGGATATTCCCCGATCATAGCCTGCAGCACCGCCGAAGCCTTTGGACCAGCCACTGCAATCCCGGCATAATGTTCTTGAACATTCACCACCGAAACGCGCAAATGTGGGCAAAGATAGTTTCGGACGTATGATAGGTGCGTTGCCATCCGGTCCGCACCGCCCGTGGAGCTGGTCAGCAAATAGCGATGCTCGGCCAAGCGCCACACGGTGCCATCGTCAAAAACAAAGCCATCTTCGCGGAGCATGAAGGTGTAACGCCCCCTGCCAACCGCAAGCTTGTTGACCGTCGTGGCGCAGATGATTTCCAGGAAGGCGGCAGCATCGGGCCCGCTCACTTCAAATTTCGCAAGCGTCGAAACATCTGTCATCCCAACTGTGGTGCGGACGGCCTGCGCCTCTCGCAGCGCCGCCTGCGCCAATGTTTCCCGGCCCTTCGGATAGGCGCGCGGGCGGAACCAATATCCAAGCGGCTGCCAGATTGGGCTTTCCGCCTGATGGATATCAAAGAGTGCAAGGCGACGCGTTGGCGCTCCGGCGTCTCTTGCCCCTGCGCCGGCTAATAGCCCCATGGTGACAGGTGTATAGGGCGGGCGGAAAGTGGTCAGGCCAGCCTCAGGAACAGCAACGCCTTGCTTTTCTGAGAGCCGCCCAAGCGCCGCCATATTGCTGAGCTTGCCTTGATCCGTCGCCATGCCAAGCGTTGTGTAGCGCTTCAAATGCTCGACTGAGCGATACCCCTCAGCCCAGGCCAAATCGACATCAGCCAGCGTCACATCATTTTGAAAATCGACAAAGCTCTTCTTTGGGTTTGAAACAGGCGCAACCGTGAAGATCGGCTCGGGATTGGCGGCCCCGCCAATGGTCTTCACTTTCTGACGGCTGATGGCTGGCACAAAGGCTTGAGCCTCTTCATTCCAATCCAACGTGCCGCCTGCCTGCATATGAAGGTGGACGACTGGCGTGAACCCGCCCGATACTGCCAACAGGTCCACGTTCCAGCTTTTGGTTTCGCCATTCACAAGCGCGCTGACGCTCTTCAACCCATGTTTTGCGCCGGTGACGGACAGGGGCACGCCATTGTGCACATGAAAGCCGCTGTCTGCGCCCGCAGAAGTAGGTCGGGCATCGAGAATGACGACAATCTCTGCTCCGGCGTCGCGCAGCGCCTCTGCCGTTTTGTAGGCATCATCATTGTTGGTCGCGATGGCGATACGTTTGCCCGGAACCACGCCAAAGCGCCGCGCGTAGGTCCGTACCGCTTGGCTGAGCATCACTCCGGGAGCATCATTATTCGCAAAGGCCATGGGCCGCTCAATGCTGCCTGTTGCCAAAATCACTTCGCCTGCGCGAACATGCCAAAGCCGTTGTGCAACGCCATTTGGTGGGACTTGCCCGGGCTCTGCAATCCGCTGGGTCAGCGTGACCAGATCATGCTCCCAATATCCGGACGCAGTTGTGCGCGTCAGGATGCGGCCACCCGCCGCGCAAATTTTCTCGGCGGTCGCATCGATCCAAGCTTCGTCTTGCTCCTGCGGATCGCGGATAAGCGAAGCGCCGAGAATGGAGTCCTGCTCCACCAAAATAACCCGCTTGCCAGCCTCCGCCGCTTCAAGTGCTGCGGACAGCCCAGCAGGCCCTGCGCCCACCACAAGCACATCACAAAAAGCCGCGCGTTGGCTGAAGCGATCGGGGTCGGTTTCAGTCGGCGCGTCACCCAGTCCCGCGGCTTTCCGAATGAAATATTCGTAAAACATCCAGCGCTTGGCTGAGCCGAAAAATGTCTTGTAGTAAAAGCCAGCTGAAAAAATTGGCGCAGCCAACCCCAGTACAGCGCCCATATCGAACGAGAGGCTCGGCCAGCGGTTCTGGCTTTTGGCAACAAGCCCCTCATAGACAAAGACATCGGTCGCGCGGGTGTTGGGCTCTGCTCGCCCACCTTCGCCGACCGTGACTAGCGCGTTAGGTTCTTCGACCCCTGCCGTCATAATCCCGCGGGGGCGGTGATATTTGAAGCTGCGTCCAACAAGCCCAATGCCGTTCCGCAAAAGCGCAGCGGCGAGCGTATCGCCTTCCTGTGCTTCATAGGCTTTGCCATCAAAAGTGAAGTTGATCATGGAAGCGCCTCTGGCCCAACGGCGCGGACGGCGCTGATCTCATTGGTCACGCGGTGGCGCGTGATTACCATCCAAGCGCGGCAACCATAGGTGTGCCGCCAAATCTCTTCATCAACGCCACGTGGGTTATTGCGCGTGAAAAGCGTCTTCATGGCCTCTTCGGGCGCGGCATCAAGAGCGACAACCGAATCTATCGTCCGCTCATAGACAAATTCATTCTGCGCGCGTGGGCCGCAATGGGGGCAGCTGATCTGCATCATTAGCGGCTATTCGGCATCGGGCCGCTCCCATTTTCATCGATGGTCGCACCCCGTTCGAAACGATCGAGCGAGAAGGGGGCGTTCAAGGCGTGTGGCTTGCCTGTCGCTAAAGTGTGGGCATAGGTCCAGCCGGACGCAGGCGTGGCCTTAAACCCGCCATAGCACCAGCCTCCATTCAGATAGAGATTGGGCAACGGCGTTTCGCCAATGATTGGCGAGCCATCAAAGCTCATATCTGTCACGCCCGACCATGTCCGCACCATGCGTAGTCGAGACAGGGCAGGGACAAGCGCTAGGCCCTGCGCCACGGCTTGCTCCATGATGATCGGATTGCCGCGCTGGGCATAGCTTGGCCAATTGTCTGGATCGCCACCGAAAACGATCCCGCCTTTGTCTGACTGGCTGATGTAGCAATGCAGCGATTGGGTTTGGATCACAGAGCGCAGCATCGGTTTGACGCCTTCGGTCACCATGGCTTGCAATGTCTGCGATTCAATCGGCAGCTTGAGGCCCGCGAGGCCCGCAACATGTCCGCTATTCCCAGCCACGCAAATGCCGATCCGGCCTGCGCCGATACGCCCGCGCGTCGTCTCGACGCCAACGACGGCATCTCCATCGCGGACGAAGCCTGTCACTTCGCATTTCTGAATGATATCGACGCCGAGGCTGTCCGCTGCCCGCGCATAGCCCCAAGCGACCGCATCGTGTCGCGCAGTGCCTCCGCGTCGCTGGATCAAGGCCCCTTCGATGGGGAAGCGCGCTGATCGTGACATATCGAGCAAAGGCTCAAACTTCGCGACCTGATCCTGGGTCATCAACTCCGCATCAATCCCGTCGCAGCGCATGGCATCGCCGCGCTGCGCAAGCATCGTCATATCGGCATCGCTATGCCCGAGGGTCAGTGACCCACGGGGTGAGAACATGACATTATAATTGAGTTCGTCGCTCAGATGCTCCCACATCTTCAAACCAAATTCGAAGAGATTGTGAAGCTCTGCTTGCCTGTAGTTTGATCGCACAATGGTCGTGTTGCGCCCGGTATTACCGCCGCCGATCCATCCCTTTTCGAGCACTGCAATATTCTTCAGGCCATGCACCTTCGCGAGATAATAAGCCGTCGCCAATCCATGCCCGCCACCGCCAATAACGATGATGTCATAGTGCGCCTTTGGTTCCGGATCGCGCCAGGCGGGCTGCCAATGCTTCTGCCCGTTGAAGGCTCCACGCAACAAACTCAGCGCAGAATAGCGACTCATGAAATCGGCATCCACCCGCGCTTTTCGCGCCAATCCGCTTCCAAATTGTCGAAGCGGGAAAGTTTGAACAGATCGAGATTGGCGAAGGAGCAGGCGCCATCGATGATCAGATCACGGATCGCATGGCCTGACGCGGGCGACAGGCCAAAGCCAACGCTCGACATGGACGCGACCACGACATTGTCTGGACTGGTCAGCTTGTCGATGATTGGGCGGCCATCGGGCGAATTTTCAATCACCCCGGCCCAGCTGCGGATGACATTCAGATGCGCGGCTTTGGGAAATAGCTCTGCTAAGCGCTTGGCCAGATTGCGGGCGAGGGGCGTTGAGGGGCGAGCAGCGGGGCCAGTGGCGTCCACATCAATCCACTCATGCGGGCCACCGCCATAAGCCAAATTGCCGCGCATCGTCTGACGCCCATAAAGCTTATGCCCATCGACCCCGCCGAGTGGCATCATCGGGGCAGGCTCAGTGATGATCATCTCAGCGCGGGCAGCGGCCAACGGCACATGCACGCCCAATTCGGCCATCAGCTGCGGGATTTGAGGGCCAGCCGCGACAACAACCGCATCGCAGCCATAGGTGGCGTTCGCAGTCTTCACCGCCGTCACTTTGCCGCCTGCGGTTTCAAAGCCAATGACAGGGCTGTGCTGCATGATCGTCCCTCCCAGATCCTGCAACGCCCAGGCATAGGCTTGAACCGTGCGGTGCGGGTTGGCATGGCCGCCGAACTTATAGTGGACGCCGCCAAAGCATTTCTCGCTTGCCAGCGGCACGGCATCCAGCACTTGCTTGGTATCGAGCAATTCGACCGGATGGTTGAGCCTTGTGTGGCGCTCTGCGACGAAGCGATATTGCTCCCATTGCCGTTCGGTCATCGCGATAATGATCCGCTCTTTCTGATGCTCGGTTGGATAGCCGAGCAGCTCATCCATTTGCGGCCACATGCGCTGTTCTTCATCGAACAGGGGGCTTGCATAATGCGACGCGCCGCCGCCATTGCGGCCTGAGGCTTCCCAACCGACGATGAACTTATCGAGGACGGTGACCTTCATGCCGGATCGCGCCAGCCACCAGCCAGCGCTCAAGCCGGTGACGCCCCCGCCAACGATGACAACTTCTGATCCGCTCATTTGTACATCCCCGTATAGAGCGTCTGGCGGTGCTCATCTTCATGCGGCGTTCCGATATCTTCATGCGGAACCCATGCGGTTGGAATGCCAAACCAAACATCCCACGCAGCATCCATCGCTGCAGGCTCTTCCCATTCGGCGAGGATCTTCGTCGGGAGCGGACGAACCGGCGCGCGGTGCGTGGCAAGCGGGATGGTGCCAAAGGGCGTACCCGATTCCAGCGCCAGCAGCATCGCCACTTGATCACGGCAGCGGCGGCCCTGGCAAACGCCCATGCCAGCGCGGGTGAGGCGCTTGATCTGGTCAGGATTGGCGGGGCCGTCCTGCAGCAGCGTATCCAAAGAGCGAGCACACATCGGTGCAGGGCGCGTCAGATAATTGGGCGGCTGCACGCCGATCAAATCAGCGCGCGTGACCTCTTCACACTGGCAGATGATTGTATCGTCTCCGCTGATATTCGAGAGCGCTTGCATCCACTCCATCCGATAAGCGATATGATCAAAGCCGTTATCGGGGAGCCCTGCGCAAAGCCCGACCGCGGACACATTGGCTTCGCCAGCCGGGATATAGCCTCCGCGTGTAAGGCTTAGTGCACGAGGGCCGTGCATGGCATCGACAAGCTCAATGGACGGGATAAGGCCAATGGCGACGCAAATCGTATCGCAGGCAATGACTTCGCCGCCTGACAGCGTTGCGGCTTCGACGCCATCAATCCCGCCCTTGGCAGACGCGATGGTCTGGCCGCATTTGATCTTGATGTCGGCAGCTTCGACTTTTGCCACCAGTTCGGCGCTGCCCTGAGGTGCATCGCGGACTTCGACAATTCCTGCAACATCGATGCCGCGCTCGTGGGCCAGCAGCGCTGTCTCCAAAGCCAGATCATGCGATCCAAGCACCAGCACGCGCCGCCCCGCAAAAGCATCATAACGTGTCAGCAGCGTCTGCAAGGCAGCGGCCCCCATCACACCCGGTTGATTCCAGCCCGGAAAGGCCATCGATAGATCGCGCGCGCCGGTGGCCAATATAATCTGCCCGAAACCGACCAG
>DLOX01000059.1:13000-19819 GCA_002478575.1 Sphingomonadales bacterium UBA7473
CGAAACCGACCAGCCAAGATCGTTCGCTATCGGCCAACCCAACGACTTGGTCAGGCAAACTCTGAGCGCCCGGTCCATTGCGATACACACCCCATGCCGTGGTGCCGAGGAGCAGTTCGACGCTTGCTTCCATCGCGGTTTCGAGTGCAGGCATGCTCATGAAAATGGCTTCCAGCATCCGGTCACTATTCTGCGTCGCTGCCGTCATCCGTCCACCGAAATAGAGCGGCGTGTCATTGCCCATCAGGCCGCCGGAAACGGGATTCTCATCGACCAGCAAAACCGTTGAACCGGCTTTGGCCGCATCGATAGCCGCTTCGATGCCGCTTGGCCCCGCGCCCACGACAACGACGTCGTAGCGCGCTTCGGGCGCACTACGCGTGCCATTGATTGCGCACAAATCGGTTCCGGTGAAATTCAATTCCATCACACTGCCTCCAATGCTTGGGCCAAGTCGGCGATGAGATCGTCGACATGCTCAAGCCCGACCGAAAGCCGCATCGTGCCATCGGTAATGCCACCTGCCAGCCGTTGCTCTGGTTCTAGCGCATAATGGGTCGTTGTCGCGGAATGGCAGATCAGGGTTTCCGAGCCGCCCAAGCTGACCGCTAATTTAAGCAACTTCAACTTGTCGAGCATCCGAAAAGCTTCCGCTTCTCCGCCATGCACATGGAAGGAGAAAGTCGATCCAGCCGCTTTGCATTGGCGATCATAGACAGCTCGCTCCCGCGTTCCTTCGGGCAGAAAGCCAAGGAAGGTAACACCTGCCACCTTGGGATGATCTCTCAGAAACTCAGCCACACCAACCGCGTTGCTCATCGCCCGTTCCATGCGGACCGCAACGGATTCCAGTGAACGCAGCACCAACCATGACGTATAAGGATCCAGATGATTGCCCCACGTGGTTCGCTGCAACCGCAGTTGATCAATCAGATCCTTCCGGCCACTAATCCCACCCGCAAGCAAATCGCTATGCCCCCCGCAATATTTGGTGAGCGATGTCAGGCAAAGATCGACGCCATGTTCAATCGGCCGCTGCGCAAAAGGCCCAAGCAATGTATTGTCGACAACAACCAGCGGGCGATGCCCTTGCTGCGCGCCCACTTCGTCGGCGATGCGCACCATTAGATCGAGATCGACAATCGCTGCCGTTGGATTGGCTGGTGTTTCTGCAATGATCAGCTTCAGCGGGCCTTTCGCCATCGCCTCTTGCGCCGCTGCTCTCACAACCTCTTCGTCAGTGCCGTCCGTGTAGGTCGCCGCATGCGTTCCATATTGCGGCAAGATGCTATTGTAGAGCATGTCCACGCCGCCATAGATGGGGCGGCCATGCAGAACGCTGTCTCCAGGGCGGACATAAGCGAGGGCAATGCTCGAATGGGCTGCCATGCCGCTGCTGAAGGCAACCGCTTCCTCAGCGCCATCAATCGCTGCGAGCCTCTTCTCTAAGAAATCAAGGCCGGGATGGCCCAGCCGCGAATAGATATGATTGGTTTCGCCAACCAGCGGCCCTGTGCCTTTGAAATAGGCCTCATGCACGTCCTTGGCATGTTGCGCGGACGGATAGACGAAGGTGGACGTCATGAAGATGGGGGGCTTTACCGATCCCATGCCCAGTTCAGGATCATAGCCATAAGCTACGGCGAGCGTTTCAGGGCGCAGGCCCGATGGGTCCTTAGTCGACATGGGCGGCAATATAGTCACGAGCTTTGTCACAATACCAGTCGACAAAACGCCTGGCCAGCATCTCTGCTTCATCCGAATAAGGGCCCGGCGTGTAGCCAAGACTGTTCACGCCGCGATGATTATTCTCCGCCAGCTCCTTGTCTTGCAAATTGGTCACATCCCAAAGCTCTGCCATCGATGGAAGATGATAGTCGACGCCTTCAACTGCATCTTTATGCACATACCATTTGTTGATGGCATGTGTTTCATTCGGGCCAATAGGCATGGCACTGAACAGGAAGACATGATCAGCGGTGCTGTGCGAAAAGCTATGGGGATCAACCGCGAAGCGCATTGACCCAATATTGCCGCCATTGCCTTCATAGAGCAGCTTCTTGGAGAGATGCTGCCCGTCCATAGAGATGGAATTGCTGCCGGGGTTTAAGGGGAAGCGGGCCACTTGCCACCATGGCCCTTCAACGGGCGTGTGCGCCAATCCCAGACTATCCATGATGGTCTCAAAACTCTCGACCTGCACTTCATCCTTGCTATCGAAATGCTTGGACATGCCGACCGGGAAGGATGTCCCCAGTTCAGGATGGCCAGTCGGGCAATGATAGCATTCCCGCGCATTTTCCATCACCAGCTTCCAATTGGCATGTTCAACCAACACATTTTGATGCGCGAGCTTCATGTCTTTGTAGTTATGAGGCGCAGCATAGGCAGATAGTTTTTCACGGAAATCGTCGATAGGCGGCGGGGTTTCTGACAAGCAGATGAAGAGCGCCCCTCCAATATTCTCAATCGCGACTGGCTTCAGGCCATGGTCGCTTTTGTCGAACGTCTCCGGCATCCGGGTTGCCGCGAACAAGGATCCATCTAGATCATAGGTCCAGCGATGATAGGGGCAAACTAGCTTTGGCGCAGCACCACTGCCCGGCTGGCAAATGATTGATCCGCGATGACGGCAGCTGTTGTGAAAGGCACGGATATCGCCATGCTTGTCTCGCACGATTAGGACCGGCCATTTGCCGACCATGAGGGAGATATAGCTGCCGCTTCTCGGAAGTTCGCAATCCATGCCCACCGCAAGCCAGCTTTCGCCGTAAATGGCGGACAGATCAAAATCATGCGCTTCGGGGCTGATGTAGAGAGATTGAGGAAGGCTGTGGCCTTCTCGACGCTGCTGAAACAAGCTGTCGAAGCGCTTCAAATCCATGGATGGTTCCCCCACATTCCTATTGGATATGATTGAACCAAGCTAGGCGATCAGAATAATCTCTTTTTCGCATGGCCCTATATCAAAAACTACCGCTAAAGAGGGGGTGAGCGAAGCGCGCAGCAGGAGAAGGGGAAACGCCATTTCTGACAAGGGTACGATAAATCGCCGTTGGCTTCCTCTAAATGCGCTCCGTGCGTTTGAAGCTGTGGGCCACCATATGAGCTTCACCGGCGGTGCCGCGGCTTTGTCTGTGTCGCAAAGCGCGATGAGCCGCCATGTTGGGGGGCTCGAAGATTTGCTCGGCAAGCCCTTGTTTGAACGTGAAGCCAATGGCTTGCAACTGACGGCAGCAGGGGAAGAACTGCTTCCGGTCGTCTCCAAAAGCCTTGACCGGATAGAGCAGACGATGAACGCCATCCGCGATGATCGAATGGCTAAGCGAGCATTACGCATCCATGTCCCGCCATCATTGTTGCAACAGCAGTTATTGCCGATGCTGCGGGACTTTCGCGCCGAACATCCCGACTTTAGGATCGATGTATCCAGTGCACATGTGACGGGCCTGCCATCGACCAATATTGACATGGCAATTGTTTATGATCGGCCGAATGTTGACGATCTGGTGACGGACCTCTTGTGGATGGTGCGGGTCGCTCCGCTTTGTTCGCCAGAAACCGCAAAGGCGGCGGAGGGGCGGACTTTGTCCACATTCCTGTCCCAGCAAGAATTGCTCCATATGAAGCTTGAGGATCAGCCACGCGATCTGCTTTGGTCGGCTTTCGCTCGTCATCAAGGGCTTGAGATTGCGACGACTGAGGGATTGGCCTTTGATACCGCCATTACCGCCGCTCAATATGCCATGCACGCATCCGGCGTGATCCTCGGTGATATTGATATGTTTGCCGCAGAAATTGCCGATGGTCGCCTCATCATGCCTTATGACGCGGTGATTGAGGAAGGCTATGGCTATTATCTGAAGCTCCACGCGGATGATCTTTCAGACCCGGCCATCTCTATCTTTAGAAGCTGGTTGATCAGTCGTTTTGTGGAGATGCGGACAGTGCGGAGTCAGACCGCGCCAAGCTGATCAGGCGCAGGCCGTGGTTGCTCGCGGTGGTCGCGGCGAGATCGGTTGCAGCGGAGATGGTCACCAGCAAAGAACAATTGGCCAAGATCGCTTTCTGAACAAGCTCAAAGCTGCACCGGGCGGTCAAGAGCAGGAAGCCGTTAGCCGCCGTTCGACCAGATGCGGCGATGGCACCGATGAGTTTATCAAGCGCATTGTGCCGCCCGACATCTTCTCGCACGATTAGGATTGTTCCGTCGGCTGAGCAGAAAGCGGCGGCATGGGCTGCCCCGGTTTTGGCATTGAGGCTTTGAAGATCACGCAGTGCCGATAAGGCAGTGAACACTGCCTGGTCTGGCACGTCAAGCTCCGCAGTGACGCGTGGCAAATCCCGCATCACTTCATCTAGATTGTCCATCCCACACAGCCCGCAGCTGCTTTCAGAGACGCGCTGCCGCGCTCGGGCATAGACTTTCTCGGCCCTTTCTGGGGGCAGCTGAATGCGGATGACCCAGCCTTTCTCTGCCTTGTGGCAATCAATCGCGGTAATTTCGCTAGCATTCTCAATTAATTGCTCGGAGAGGCTGAAACCAATTGCGAAGTCTTCAAGGTCAAGCTGCGTTGCCATCATGACGGCATAGCCAATGCCATTATATTCAATGGCAATCGGAGTTTCGGAGATGAGGTGCCTCTCGATTGTTTCAGGCGGCACATCGCTGGGCTTCAAAACGGAGAAGCTGTGTGGCGTCGATCCGCCGTCAGGCAGCGTCATGCGTTTCAGCAACTAAGGACAGCGCAGCGGCCGCGGTTGGGGTAAGCCCTTCATTGCCATGCTCGCGGATCAGCTTCTTCATGCGCGGATCCCAGAATAGCCGAATATGATCCGCCATTGCAGCCACAGGATCAGGCTCATGCATCTGGTTCGCAGCGATTTGGTTCGCCATCATCACCAGTCGTTCAACTGTGGTCATTCCGCAGGCTCAGCATGAACGATCCGACGAGAACGCTCGGCCTGCTCACGATATTCTTGCTGCCAATCGGTCGGACCGTTTGACGCGCTAATCTGCACCGCCGTCACCTTATACTCGGGGCAGTTCGTGGCCCAGTCGGAATAGTCGGTGGTGACGACATTCGCCTGCGTGTCTGGATGATGGAAGGTTGTGTAGACAACGCCAGGTGCCACGCGATCAGTCACTTGCGCCCGCAAGGTGGTTTCCCCGGCGCGAGAAGCGAGCTTGATCCAATCACCAGTTTTCAGGCCGCGATCTTCGGCATCAACCGGATGGATTTCCAGCACATCTTCTTGATGCCAAGCGACATTGTCCGTTCGCCGTGTCTGCGCGCCGACATTATAATGGCTCAGAATACGGCCAGTTGTGAGGAGGAGGGGGAAGCGCGGCCCGGTCTTCTCATCAGTCGGCACATAATCCGTCACGACAAACTTGCCTTTGCCGCGCACAAAGCCATCAATATGCATGATCGGTGAGCCATTGGGGGCAGCTTCATTGACGGGCCACTGCAGCGAACCTTCAGCGTCCAAACGGCCAAAGCTAACGCCAGCAAAGCTAGGTGTCAGGCGAGCGACTTCATCCATAATCTCGCTGGGATGGCTATAGTTCCAATCAAGGCCCATCGCTTGAGCGAGCCGCTGTGTCACTTCCCAATCGCCTAGACCATTGAGCGGCGTCATCACCTTTCGGACCAGCTGAATGCGGCGCTCAGCATTGGTAAAGGTACCATCCTTTTCGAGGAAGGTCGAACCGGGCAGGAAGATATGCGCGTAGTTCGCGGTCTCGTTCAGGAACAGGTCCTGCACGATCACGCATTCCATCGCGGCAAGGCCGGCCGAAACATGGGCCGTGTTAGGGTCTGATTGCAGGATATCTTCGCCCTGCACATAGAGCGCCTTGAACACGCCATCGGTTGCCGCATCCAGCATATTGGGAATGCGCAGACCGGGCTCTGGATCGAGGCGAACGCCCCATTCGCCTTCGAACAAACTGCGTGTCGCGCCATCGCTGACATGGCGATATCCGGCCAGCTCGTGGGGGAAGCTCCCCATATCGCAGGCGCCTTGGACATTATTCTGGCCACGCAGAGGGTTCACACCAACGCCTCGCCGTCCGATATTGCCGGTTGCCATAGCGAGATTGGCGATGGCCATCACGGTTGAGCTGCCTTGGCTATGTTCAGTCACGCCGAGGCCGTAGTAAATCGCTCCATTAGGCTCAGTCGCGAAAATGCGAGCGGCTTTGCGGACGTCACTGGCCGCCACTTGAGTGATGGCTTCCAGCGTTTCGGGAGAGTTACGTTCTTGGCCGACAAAGTCAGCCCAATGGCTAAACTCATCCCAATCGCAGCGTTCGCGAACGAAAGCTTCGTCGACCAAGCCTTCGGTTACGATGACATGAGCCATAGCGGTCAAGATCGCGACATTGGTTCCGGGACGGAGGGGCAAATGCGCGTCCGCTTCGATATGGGGAGAGCGGACAAGATCGGTCCTGCGCGGATCGATGACGATTAACTTCGCGCCCGGGCGCCCATCTTGCCCCCGCAGGCGTCGTTTCATCCGGCTTGCAAATACAGGGTGCGCGTCGGTGGGGTTTGCGCCGATCACGAGGATCACGTCACTGTCTTCAACTGAATCAAAGTCTTGTGTGCCAGCGCTTGTGCCAAAGGTTGTTTTCAGGCCGTAACCCGTCGGCGAATGGCAAACGCGTGCACACGTATCGACATTATTATTGCCAAAGCCCGCCCGGACCAGCTTTTGGACCAAGAATGTCTCTTCATTGGTGCAGCGGCTGGAGGTGATGCCACCAATCGAATCCTGGCCATGCTGGGCCTGGATGCGGCGGAACTCGCTGGC
>DLOX01000234.1:0-4036 GCA_002478575.1 Sphingomonadales bacterium UBA7473
GCTGGCGCGACCAGTTCAACCTGAGCCTCGATCCCGATACGGCGGAGCAGTATCACGACCAGACGCTTCCGGCGGAGGGCGCGAAGTCAGCCCATTTCTGCAGCATGTGCGGGCCGAAATTCTGCTCGATGAAGATTTCGCAGGAGGTGCGGGAGTTCGCCCGCTTGCAAAATCAGGACAGCGCCGGGTTTATCGCGGCGGAAGAAGCCGAGAAGGGCATGGCCGAGATGAGCAAGGTCTATGACGAGACCGGGCGGGAATTGTATATGGGGGCTGGGGATCGGGAGCATGATTGAGAATGAGTCTCGTACATTTGGACGCCTATCCTCGGGGTCAAGTCATCATAAATCTCGATAACGTATCGATTATTCGAGAGAGTGACGACAACACTGTTACCATCTATTTTATCGACGATACTTTTGTGCAAGTTCCCCACACGCTTGCGCAAGTCAGCGAACTTCTTGGCGCACAAAATTTGGAATGATCGCACTAGACCTGAGCCGGTGGAGGTGGAGAAGCTGGAGTTATCGTATGCATAGAATTGGTGGCATATTGACCATAGTTGCCGAACATAAGGCGGTGTTTCTCGAGAAGTAGCACGAATATCTCAGCTAAGGTGACGGATGAGCGCGTTATCGGCATACGCTTTGACTATCACAGCCTACCCGTCGACCTCATGAACGGTCGCACCATTTCAACGCCACCCCCGAACAGCGCGCCCATTGGGAAAAGTTTGGCGGCTGCTATGGCAATCCACTGGCCCGATGTGGATGAAGATTTGAGCACCAAGAGACTTCTGCGAGGTGGGCCAAAGGCGAAGGCGCTTTGAATTTAGTTTGTTATTCTTTTTTTAGAATCTAAAGCAAATGAAAACTATCAAACTTTGCGAGAAGTACGCAGATATATGAAGAAAATAGCATAGAATGCTCTAAATATCTAAAGCCAACCTGTTCGAATCTTGAAGAAAATGCTCTAATTGTGCTATCAATATAATGAAAATCATCGTCAGAGTTTCCATATGAATCTTCATTCGATGATCTCATGAATTCTCTTTCTGATATCATGAGCATTCTTTTAATTCCATACTCGATTTTTGTTGTAATATATACCCATATAATAATGGCAGGAACACCTACAAAAATCGAAATCTTTGCCGATTCTTTGTCCATAAAGAGAATTGCTAATATAAGCAAAAGAAAAAATGTTCTATAAACCCAGAAGAGATTATTTTTTTCTAATTCCAATTTTTCAATAGACTGCTCTAGCCCAATACGAGCTTCAAATCTAATTGATCTTGATGCTGATCGTGTACTTTTATAATCTTCTCGAGCGCTTGTCATACGTCCCTCACAAAAGGTACGAAAATTGAATTTGATGCTGCTACTGGCAGGATGCCCTTTTTATGATTCTCTATTAAAGACAGGGGTTTAACGTTAATCAGCTTCGCTACTCTTGTTGATTTGGATTTTATGATATTAGAGGATATTATCTTTATTTGTTTCGATTTGTTTTCATAAATCGATTCAGATTTCAATAAATCTGATTTGTTAAGAAGTATATTAAAAGATTTTAGTTTTCGAAAAATATTCGGATTTTCATCTTTCTGCTCACATAAAGCAGATAAAAATTCTTCAATCCAAAGCCGACCATTGGTATTTAGGTCCGGGTTAGCATTTGACCAGTCGGAATTTATATCGACGATTATACAAATACCATGTGGCTTGTGTTTTGCAACTAGCTGAGCATGTTCTTCTGGAAGATCTTGACCGCGAGAGTCTATTACTTTCTTTAAATCAATCGAAATCATGCCATTTGAGGACTTTAATTGAAGCGCGCCGGTGTTTCGTGGAGACAAGGTTCTCGGTATGGCGTCAGTTGGGTCAGCATATGCCCCGGTTCGTAGGTAGTTGATAAAGCTTGTCTTGCCGGATCGAGACGGTCCGAGGAAGGCGACGGTTCTTCCAAGCGCTTGCATTTTTAACCATGCAATAGCGCTTGGCGAGGCCGCTCGTAAAACGGCCACTGCCGCTTTTCCCACAATTGCGCCGCCCCCGTCTAGCATCCCGTTGCCTTCTTCAAACGTCACATTGCCCCCTTTAGACAAGCACTTTCAGGTTATGCTGCACGTAACATACCCCACGGTCTTACGTTAACACTCGTATCTTACACAGTCTATTAACTTTGATAATGTCGTCACACTTGCCGGGAATTACGGTGACAGGTGCAATAACCCCCAAACCCCTTCGCCGCTCATATGTTATAAAAATCGACTTTCTTTAACATATTCTCATGATATGTTCTATTAAATGGAACTTTCGAACATGAGCACCTCAATATGTTAAAGTCGACCTACGCCATCCCCAGCTTGCCGCCTCCGGGTGCGCTTGAAACTGTGGCTGTGCTCAAGCAATCTGCGCGCGCGCATCGCTATCTGGCCGAGCTAAAAGGCCGGGCGGCAGCGATGCCGAATCCGGCTATCCTGATTAACACCTTAGCACTGCAAGAGGCCAAGGCTTCTTCTGAAATTGAGAATATCGTCACCACGCAGGACGAGATGTTTCAGGCTAGCCTGTTTGAGGCAAATATCGGCTCGCCTGCAGCAAAGGAGGTAGGACGTTACAGCGAGGCGCTACGCTGTGGCTTTGACCGCATGGTCGAACAGCAAGGCATCCTGTCGAACAACAGCATCATTGCCATGTTCCAGATTTTGAAGCGCACCGATGGCGGCTTTCGGGAAACACCGGGAACGGCGCTGAAAAACGATCAGACCGGCGAAATTGTCTATGTGCCGCCGCAATCGGGCAATGAGGTGCGGCAACATATGACCGCGCTGGAAAGCTTCATCAACGAAGGCCTTCCGCACGATCTCGATCCGCTGATCAAGATGGCGATCATTCATCACCAGTTTGAAAGCATCCACCCCTTTCCCGATGGCAATGGCCGCATCGGGCGTATCATCAATGTGCTGTATTTAGTGCAGCAGGGTTTGCTCGAATTTCCGATCCTCTGTCTCAGCCGATTCATTACGCGGAACAAGAGTGGTTATTACCGGCTGCTCCAGCAGGTGCGCGAGACCGGCGAGTGGGATGATTGGTTGCTTTACATGCTGGAGGCTGTTGCTGAAACGTCAGTAACGACGCTTGGACTTGTCGATGGGATCGATAAGCTGATGCTCGACACCAAACACCGCATCCGCAGTGAGCTTCCGCGCAGTTATTCCCAAGAGCTGATCAATAACCTCTTTGCGCATCCTTACACTCGGATCGAGTTCGTGCAGCGCGATCTTGAGGTAACAAGGCAAACCGCCGCCCGTCATTTAGACCGACTGGCTGAGGCGGGTTTCCTGATCAAATATCAGGCGGGGCGCAGCAACTATTACATCAACAAGCCCTTGTTCGACCTGTTCACAAGTCTAGACGAAGCGTAACCAAGGGCTACCTTTCATTAGAGCGGAATTCGAAGGCTAATTAAAGGCTGTCTGTCATTAGATTGCCCCCTTGCCCCCACTCTGCAAACCCGCCATCCCTCCCCTATGCCCACATCCCCCACCACAAAGCCCACCCCAAAAGCACTAGCCTTCGACGTCTTCGGCACGGTCGTTGACTGGCGCTCGAGCATCGCCGCTGTGGCCGCGCCGGTGCTGGCTGCTGCGGGGCGCGCCGATCTGGATGCCTTTGCCTTCACCGATGCCTGGCGCGCGAAGTACATATCCGGGATGCGGGCGTTCGGGCAATCGGGGCGGGGCTTCGTCAAGCTCGATGTGCTGCACCGCGAAATGCTCGATGCGCTGCTTGCGGAGATCAAGCTCGATCTGAGCGAGGATGATCGCCAGGCACTGGTGCTGGGCTGGCATCGGCTCGATCCTTGGCCGGACTCGGTCGAAGGCCTGACCCGGCTCAAGCAGCGCTTCCCAATCGTCACTTGCTCCAATGGCCATATCGCCCTGATGGTCAATATGGCGCGCCATGCTGGCTTGCCTTGGGACGCCATATTGGGGGCCGAGATCGCGCAGGCCTATAAGCCCGCACCCGCCGCC
>DLOX01000234.1:4090-11254 GCA_002478575.1 Sphingomonadales bacterium UBA7473
ATAAGCCCGCACCCGCCGCCTATCTTGGCACGGCCCAGGCCCTCGATATTGAGCCGCACGAACTCTGTTTGGTGGCGGCGCACCATGGCGATCTTGCTGCGGCGCGCGCGGTTGGCCTGCAATGCGCCTTTGTTCAACGTCCGATGGAATATGGCGGCGCTCCGGCACCTGACCTCCACTATGAGCAGCAATGGAAATATCGTGCGACAAGCCTGATCGACCTTGCGGACCAGCTTGGCTGTTGAGGCGGGGAGGGCACTAAGGTGACGCTGCGCTCAGGCTTCTAAGGACGCCAATTCACCCAGCCTTCCCCCATATAAAACTGAAGCCACATCTGGATCATCGGCATCAGACACGCAGAGAAGCTCTACGCCCTGTGCCGTCCGCCGCGCGCTGATGCCTTCGATTTTGATCACGGGTTCCAAAGGCTCAACGCGCACGACATTCAGATCAGCGTCCAGAATGATGATCGCAGCGCCCCGCACCTCGCCGTCGGCAATGCTATCGTCGGTGACTTCGGCGACGGCGGAGAGGAGGAAGCGCCCATCCTCCATCCCGCAGGCATCAGTCACTGTCAGGGGAACGCCATCGATCATCGGCAGGGTGAGCTTTTTCATCAACCTGACCTGAACGGCGTCATCGCCCCATAACTCGGCCAAGGGCATTTCCAAGATGCAGCTTTCCGGGTGGGCCATATTGCCGCGGTTGAACAGCAGCAGCCGGTCGCCGCGCACGACTGCACCCTCCAGATTGGTTTCCGGCACGAAGGGCGCCAGAGCATCGAACATCGGCTTCAGATCAATCAGGGTGACGCTGTCATCGCTAAGGTCGATAATCGCGCCGCGCATCCGCTGTGGCTTTGAACCAGAGCCCAAGGCGCACAGCCGCGTGGCGGGCTCGCCTTCGCCAGAGGGCAGCGCGAACAGGATCTCAAAATCGGGCTTGGCCTTTTTCCGCGCCTTCTTCCTGAGCGGCAGATCGCCCTCGATCAGCCGCAGCAGGCGGCCCGGGCCATCATCACCGCTATTGAACAAAGCCAGATGATGCTCGTCATCGCCAACGACGCACAGTGTTTCGCCCAAGCGGACAAGCCCGCTCGCCGCAGTTAAGAAGGCATGCCCAGAGGCAAGCGCGTCGGTGACAGTCAGTTGTCGAATGGGGATTAAGATCATCGCTGCTGAGCATAGTCAGTGATGAGCTGTCGACAAGCCTGCCCACTGGGTCTGCGCTTCGCATGCGAAAATATCCAATCCTGATGCCGTGAAATTGGTTTTATGTTGATCTGTGAACTTATGTCGGGGCAGGGAAAGAGCAGAATGATGATTGAGAAGTTTTGCGGGCCAGTCCGCGACGGCATTCAACGCGCCGTCGCACTAATGCCTCGGCTGCTCATGCTGAGAAGGTCGCACGCTGTCATCAGTCGTTTCTCAGTTGAACTGTTAACGGTGGTTTTGCTTGCAGGCCTGTTGGGCATTGCAACCCCAGCATTGGCTTCTCAAGCAGCGGATCAAGCGTCCGCCGCCCGTGATGCGGGGGATTATGGGCGCGCGCTGAAACTCTCGTCGGATGCTTGTGCGAAGGCCGATCAAGATGCCTGTTCCGTCTTGGCGGTTTTGCACTTCTTCGGGCAGGGCACAGCGAAAAAGCCTGATGTCGCGGTTGCTTTGGCTGAGCCTAGCTGCACGGCAGGCATGCTTCGCGGCTGCAACCTGCTTGGCCTCGCTTATGAATTTGGAGCAGGCAAGCCCAAGGACATGTCAAAGGCGTTTTCGCTGTTCAAACAGGCATGCATCGGTGGTTTTGATCGCGCTTGTCCAAATTTTGGGAGTCAATTTCTCGGCCTACCAAAAACGACCGATCCCGATGCTTTGGTGGCCGCCAAACGGAACCAAGCCATATGTTTCGCAAAACAATCATCAAACGACGCGCCTTCCTGCGCAGTAGCAGGCGGCCTCTATGCGCGCATTCCCGAGCCAGCGGGAGGGATGTCCAAAATGTGGCCTGTCGCCGAAAGAGGCTGCGCTTTGGACGACAAAACATCGTGCACGTTCAAAGGCATTCTGCTGATGACCGGCGAAGGCGTCGCGAAAAATTACGACGCGGCGCGGCCATTGCTGGAAAAGGAATGCAACCGAGACAGTGGTTTTGCCTGCAAGCAGCTGGGTGATCTGATATTCCTTATGAGCTTGAACCGCGCCAATGGCTTGTCTGCTTACGAAAAGGCGTGTGCGCTTGGCTTTGCCGAAGGCTGCCTGGCGGCCAAAGAAACAAAGCAGGTTTGGGCCGACAAACTGCCCATAGCTGAGCCGCAAGTGAAGGCCCCAATGCCAACCGCGACGGTCGCGGTCGCTAGAAATCCGGTATCAGATCAAGGGAAGATCCAGGCCGAACGCGAACAGGCCGGCGCGCCGTTTATTGCCGACGGTATCACTTCAATGCCCAAGCTGGACCCCCAGCTGCGGTTCAAATGGCAGCAATGGGCATCGCATATGAACTTGGTTGATTACTATTATGATGTTTTTGGCGGATGGCCTGCCTATGCCGAGAATTTAGGAAAAGAATGTGCGAAAGCTGGCGGCGATCTGTTCCCGAACCTTGCCTCCATGCCCAAATGGATGGCCTACTCTTTCGCTCAGTCTTGTTATTGGTCGTTAAGCTGGTCTTCTGCGCCGAAAGAGCAAATCGCCAAAATGTTCGGATCGATGAACTGCGCTGGCCTTCCGCGCGTTCAAATCGCGCTCATAGCGGGCTATAAACTCGTTCAAGGGGAGCTGGGCAAGAAGCCTGGAGAGCCAGGAGCATTAGTCTCTCCGATTGATCGTGAGTTCGCTGTCAACAATCTGGCCGCCTTGGACAAGATGATCAGGTTCTTGAGTAAGCGGATTGAAGAGGCCACGAACAACAAGGATAGTGGTGCTCAACAGCAGATGATGTGTCGCCAGCAATCTTAGCGTTTGGAGCTGCAGTACCCGTTTACAAAGTCCGCCAAACCTGTCCCATCCTGGCGCATCCCAAACGAAGCCTTGGTTCGACCTTGGTCCTGCACTAACCCTCTATCCCCATGTTAACTCGGCGGCGGGCTCTTTTTGATTCTCCCAGATTTCTGTGGTCGGTAGTGGCTGCACTGGTCGTGCTGGACGCAGTGGGGCTGTATTGGGTTTTTGGCCGGAAGGTGCCTGAGCCGGTCACATTAGCGGCCCTGCCTAAACCGGCGAAGCCGCAAGCGCCGCAGCCACCGGCCATGATCCATCCGCCTGCGGTCGCAGATGTGCTCCAGTCCGGCACGTTGATCGTGATCAGCAAGACATCGCAAGCGATGTATGTGTTCAGTGATGGACTGCTTTGGGGCAGCAGCCCTGTGTCGACGGGGAAGCGTCGCCATACTACCCCGTCTGGGGTGTTTCCCATTTTGCAAAAGCGCAAGTTTCACCGATCCAACATCTACAGCAATGCGCCCATGCCTTGGATGCAGCGGCTGACCTGGGACGGGATTGCGCTTCATGCGGGGCGAGTGCCGGGATATGCCGCATCGCATGGCTGTATCCGCATGCCGCATGGCTTTGCGCAGGCTTTGTTCGAATTGACCAACGCCAGTGCGACGACCGTTGTGATAGGAGACGAACCACTGGCATCGGAAGCGGAAGCGCAGCAATTTGCGATGACAGCTAACTTGCCGGTGCGATCGGCGCTCGCCCCGCCTCTTGATCCACGCCTCATTCCAAAGCCCGGGCCGCCTGCCGTGATGATGGCGGGAATTGCCGCTACAGTCGCGAAGAAGATGCCCGCCAAGCGTCTCTTGCCAAGCGTGCCACAGATTCCGCCTGCTTTGGGAACGGCACCAGGGCAGACAATCCAATTGGCAGCTGCTTCATCGCAGGCCGAGGCCGAGGCGCATTGGGCTCGGCTGGTCGGCGAACGGCCGGAACTCTCTCGATTGACCAAGACGGTGGAGGCCGCAACCATCAACGCTCGGCCCGTCTACCGCTTGCGTATCTCTGGTCCAGATGCGAACAAGGCTTGTGCCAAACTCAAAAGCGAAGGCGGCAGCTGCTTCAGCGTGAGTTAAAGCGACAATGGACGAAGCGAGGGGCGAGGCGTTGCAACAAGATACAGATTTCTCAGGCAAGAAAGTGCTGATCGTCGGCGGATCGAGCGGCATTGGCAATGGCATTGCGCATGGCTTTGTGGCGCGCGGGGCAAGAGTGCATGTTTGGGGCACGCGGGCGAGCGTCGATGATTATGATCTGGCAGACGGATCGGATTTGACTGGCCTAGGCTATAGCTGTGTCGATGTCGGTGATCCTGACGCGATAGACGCGGCTGCCTTCCCCTTCGACACCCTCGACGTGCTGGTACTCTGCCAAGGCGTCGTTGTTTACAGGCGTGGCGAATTTGAACGCGCTGGCTGGGATCATGTCATGGCGGTCAATCTTGACAGCCTGATGCACATTGCGCGCAAGTTTAAGCCACAGCTGTTGGAGACACAAGGGAGCGTGATCATTGTCAGTTCTGTCTCTGGCCTGAAGGCCAATATCGGCAACCCTGCCTATGCCGCGTCAAAGGCAGGCGCGATCAGCTTGACGAAGACGCTGGGCCAAGCTTGGGGTCCAGAGGGCATTCGCGTCAATGGTTTGGCACCCGGTTTGGTCGATACCAAGCTGACCAAAGTCACGACCGAAAATCCGGAGCGGCTTGCAGGCGCGCTTGCGACCATTCCTCAGCGGCGGGTGGGGCTGCCAGCGGATATGGCGGGCGCTGCGATATTCCTCGCGTCGCCTCTTGCGTCCTATGTGACGGGGCATACGCTGGTCGTGGATGGCGGGTTGACGCTTTAGCTGCGAAGGCTGCGCCCATGATTATCCTCCCTGAAGCGAAAGTCAGCGTCCGCCGCATGGGGCGCGAAGGTGAGCCATTGGTGGTTATTGATGGCTTCAGCGGGATGGTCGATGCACTGCTGGAGGCCGCTTATGACGCGCCCTATCAGGAGGCAGGTGCTTATTATCCCGGCATCAGGGCTCCAGCGGACCCCAGTTATCTAAATCAGCGCCAAGACCTGCTCATTCAGGTGATGAGAGAGATATTTGGCTTTTCCAAAGCGATTAGCGTCGAATCCTCGACCTATTCAGTTGTGACGCTGAGCGAAGAGGCTTTGGTCCCCCCGCAGCGGATCCCGCATTTCGATCATGCCGGGGAGGAGATTATTGCGGTGATGCACTATCTGCTTGGCCCCGAAACTGGCGGCACGGCCTTTTACCGCCATCGCCGCACCGGGTTTGAGGCGATCACGCCGCAGCGTTTGGAGGCTTATAACGCTGCGTTGGCAGAAGACGAGCGTCGATATGGCTCAGCGCCCGCTGGCTATTGCTATGGCGATAGCGACCGGTTCGAGATGATCGATGAAGTGGAAGCCATGCCCGACCGTCTTGTGCTTTATCGCGGGCGGCAGCTCCACTCTGGCGTGATCCCCAATCCGGCTGGGTTGTCGAGTGATCGTCGAAAAGGGCGGCTGACGATCAACATGTTCTTGGAAGGCGCTTAGGTTTTGGAGCAGGAGGGCCAAATGCGCAGTAGAGCCCAAAGTCTCTGTTGGATTAGGCCATTTGAGAGACCAACATGACACTCCCAGCAATCGACGCCGCGAACCTTCAAGAAATGAGAAGCAACATATGCACTTAAAATACAGAGCTCTTCAGTTGATCCTAATGGTCGCTCCATCTCCCGTCGTGGCTGAGGCGCCAGCCATTGACTTGCCGACGGCCATCGCTTCGCAGCTGGGCGTTTGGGAAGGGAAGCTCGAATATCGGGATTATCAAGCCGACAAGTGGTTTGGCATTCCAGTGAAGGTGAAGATTGTTGATGGCGGGGATGGGGTGACCCAGATTCGGACCAGTGACTTTGATGATGGCCCGCGCGTGGGCATCGTTCGGATCACAACGGTCTCGATGATGGATAAAGATGGCATGACTGAGCATGCCGCCACATTCCGAAAAGGCCGAAAGCCAGATTTGTCGACCGCGACCCTGACCATAGCGCAAACGTCTGACGCGACCCATTGGACCCTCGTTTCCAACAGCGTAGCCACCGACGCCAACCGACCTGCCCGCATTCGTGTCACTACGATACGAAATGGTGATGCTATGACGACAATGAAGGAAGTGGACTTCACTGATGACTCAACTGAGACTTGGCTCCAACGCAACAGGACCGTCCTAACCAAAGTCAAAGGTTGAAACTGGGCGATGATAAGCGTTGCAGAAACCGCTTAACCGGCGGAACAAAGAAAAAGCTGAACTCGGCAACGCTTCTTTCACTCGCTTGCAAAAAAACCCTAGCCTTATCCATCATCCTTCGTTAATGGCGCGGCTTCGCAGACGGACGGGTGGATTCGCCCGGCTTTTCGCGTGTGGGGACGTCCCAGTTCCTTGAACCCTGTTTTGAATGAAGAAGCGGCCCGCTTCGCGGTGGGTGGCGCACAAGTGAAGGAAAGATAATGGCCAAGGCTAAATTTGAGCGGACGAAGCCGCACTGCAATATCGGCACCATCGGTCACGTTGACCATGGCAAGACCACGCTGACTGCAGCAATCACGAAGATCATGGCCGAAACTTACGGCGGTACCGCTGTTGATTTCGCTAACATCGATAAGGCTCCAGAAGAGCGCGAGCGCGGCATCACCATTTCGACGGCACACGTTGAATATGAAACTGCCAACCGTCACTATGCACACGTCGACTGCCCAGGCCACGCTGACTATGTTAAGAACATGATCACCGGTGCGGCCCAGATGGACGGCGCTATCCTCGTTGTGAACGCTGCTGACGGCCCAATGCCACAGACTCGCGAGCACATCTTGCTTGCACGTCAGGTTGGCGTTCCTGCGCTTGTTGTGTACATGAACAAGGTTGACCAGGTTGACGACGAAGAAATTCTCGAGCTGGTTGAAATGGAAATCCGTGAGCTTCTTTCGAAGTATGATTTCCCAGGCGACGATATTCCAATCGTTCGTGGTTCGGCACTTGCTGCACTCGAAGGCCGTGACGACAACATCGGTAAAGAATCGGTCCTTGCACTGATGGCTGCCGTTGACGAAGCCATTCCTCAGCCAGAGCGTCCAGTCGACAAGCCATTCCTGATGCCAGTTGAAGACGTGTTCTCGATCTCGGG
>DLOX01000129.1:0-3095 GCA_002478575.1 Sphingomonadales bacterium UBA7473
AGGCATGGATTCCGGGTCAAGCCCGGAATGACGTCGCTGGTTAGACTAGAAACCTTGCCCTTCCCATATCTCTGCTCCCGTCTTATCGCTCACCCATGGCCCTCACCCGGATCACTCTTTCCGATTTTCGCAACCATGCCGATTTGCGGCTTGATCCGCAGCCCGGCTTCGTTGTGCTGACGGGTGAGAATGGCGCAGGCAAGACCAATATCTTGGAAGCGGTCTCCCTGCTGACCCCCGGGCGCGGGCTGCGGAGTGTGTCCCCGTCTGAAATGGCACGGCAAGGCGGCAGCGGGGCCTTTGGCGTCGCAGCGCAACTGGGCGGCGATATTGAGCTTGGCACAGGCACCAAAGCCGCAGCGCCGGATCGGCGGCTTGTGCGGATCAACGGCGCTCAAGCAGCTGCGACCGCGCTTTCCGAATGGCTTTCGATCATCTGGGTGACGCCTGCCATGGATCGGCTGTTTGTTGATACTGCGGGCGAGCGGCGGCGCTTTTTGGATCGGCTGGTGCTTGCCCTAGACCCAGCTCATGCCCGCCATGCGAGCCGCTATGAAGCGGCCATGCGCCAACGCAATCGGCTGCTCACGGCAGAGACTGAAGCTGACCCAGCTTGGCTGAGTGCTGTCGAAGCGCAAATGGCAACCCATGCAGAGCCTTTGTCTCAGGCGAGAGCGGTGCTGATCGAAGAGCTTGGAAGCCGCCTTGCCCTGCAGCCAGAAGGACCCTTCGCGCGGGCTGGAATAGCATTGGAAGGCTGGGCGTGGACCGACCGATTTGCCGAAGAACTCCGCCTAAGCCGTGCGCGGGATGCCGCTGCGGGACGGACGCTTGCCGGCCCTCATCGGATCGATCTTGCCGTCACGCATATCGCCAAGGCCCAAGCCGCATCGCGCTGCTCCACTGGCGAGCAAAAGGCGCTGCTGATGGGGATCATCTTGGCCCATGCCGACTTGGTTGCCGACAAAGTATCGCGCCGCCCAATCCTTCTCCTTGATGAAGTCGCCGCTCATCTTGATCCTGTGCGCCGAGAAGCTTTGTTTGATCGCTTGGCGCAGGGCGGCGGACAGGTTTGGATGACCGGAACGGAGGCGGCTCCCTTCGACGCTCTAATGGGTCAGATGACGCACTTCACCATCAACGCAGCCGGTAATGATCAGCCAAACGATCAAGCGCGAGCGTCAGCACCAATCGCCCTGCGCGGCTTGGCCAGTTAAGCGCTTTTTCAGCATCAGGGATGGCCTCGCCAGCGCAAATCACGCGCCAGGCAATATCAGACAATCCCGGCCCTAATTCATCGATCGCACCTAAGAAACGATCTTTCGCGGTGATCTGTGCGACGGTGCTTGCGCCTGCCATCGCTACTCCCCGCCGCTGTCCATCCAGCGGTGGTGCATTCCAATTCATAGTGACGCGGGACCCAAGCGCTGCCCGTTCATAATCGGCTCTCAACTGCTCGCCTGCTGCAAATTGACGATCCGTGATTCGCCTTCGTGCTTTGAGCCAAGCGAGCGGTGATTCCGCCAAATTGACCCGAACCATCCGGACAGATTTCTGACGCAAAGGCGTCGGCACCCCCGAATTGGTCACTGCGTGAAGCGGCACATCTTGATAAGTTCGTCGAATCATATTTGATCCTTTTTTGTTTCAACAATCCCTCTTGCAACAGCGGCCATGATGTAGGAAAGGGTAAAAAACCGATGCGGTTCATTTTTCTCCTACAGGAAATAAGGATAGCAACATGATCACATCCATCCGCCAAGTCAGAAAAGCCAAAAAACTAACACTTGCCGATGTTGCAGAGCGCTGCGATCCGCCCACGACGCCTCAGACCATTGGGCGGCTTGAAACGGGAACACGCACGGTTTCTGTGACTTGGTTGAACCGTATTGCGAAGGCCTTGGGCGTTGAAGCGCAAGATTTGGTGACTTTGCCTGCACAAACCAATTTGCCCGTGGCTGCGATCCTTTCCAATGATGGGACGCACGCCCCGCGTTATCCGCAAAATGTAGCTCCGCCACGCTCATCTTCCAAGGCGATCGCGATGCTCGTGGATGCGAGCATGGGTGAGTATCGCGCCGGGGATGAAATTTGGTGCGAGAAACTGGCTCCTGAAGATTTTGCGATGGCGCTCAACCGTGACGTGCTTGTCCCTCGCCCTGCCGGTCGGTTCATTTTCGGCCGGATGATTGGACGGGATGGCACGAAGCTCCAGATTCTTCCGCTCGAAGGCGGGGCCAAGCAACAGATTGTCGAAGATGCGGCATGGATCGCCGTGGCATCTCGTTTGGTCCGCGGACTTTAGGCCGTAGCGTCTTGATCATCTGAGGCAGAAGGCCCACATAGCGCCTATGCTGATCGAAACCGAAACCACGCCCAATCCCGCGACACTTAAATTCCTGCCCGGTCGGGTGGTGATGGAGGCAGGAACACGCGATTTTGCGACGCCAGAAGAGGCGGAGGCCTCTCCCCTTGCCGAAGCCCTGTTTGATCTGGGCGATGTTGAGGGCGTGTTTTTCGGGCGCGACTTCATGTCGGTCACGGCGGGGCCGGGTGTGGCTTGGGGCACGTTGAAACCCGATGTGCTATCGCTCCTCTTGGATCATTTCACAGCGGGCATGCCCTTGTTCAAGCCTGCAACCGCTGGCTTTTCCGTGCCGCTTGAACCAACCGGCGACTATGACCCAGCAGATGAAGATATTGTCGTTCAGATTAAGGAATTGATCGAAACGCGTGTTCGGCCGGCTGTTGCCAATGATGGCGGCGACATCATCTTCAAAGGCTATGATCAAGGCCGGGTCTGGTTGAAGATGCAGGGCGCCTGCGCGGGCTGCCCATCCTCCACGGCAACGTTGAAGCAAGGCATTGAATCGCTCTTGAAACATTATGTTCCAGAAGTGACTGAAGTCCTCGCCGCTTAATCTCCGCAAGAAAGGCATCCCGATGACAGAACCGCTGAACGATGCGGCGCTTGATATATTGTTTCGTGAAGCGCGGACCTATAATGGATTTCTCGATAAGCCCGTCTCGATGGAGCAGCTTGAGGCGATTTGGGACCTCGTGAAAATGGGGCCAACATCGGCCAATTGCTTGCC
>DLOX01000129.1:3145-3533 GCA_002478575.1 Sphingomonadales bacterium UBA7473
CGGCCAATTGCTTGCCCGCGCGGCTAGTCTGGTGCGTCAGCGATGAGGCGAAGGAAAAGCTTGCCGGTTGCGTGATGGAAAGCAATGCGGCCAAGATTCGATCAGCACCCGTCAGCGTGGTGATTGGCATGGATATGGAGTTTCACGAACAGCTCCCCGATCTCTTCCCCCACACTGATGCCCGCAGCTGGTTCACAGGGAACGCACCCTTGATTGAGTCGACGGCATTTCGGAACTCATCGCTTCAAGGCGGCTATTTCATCATGGCAGCCCGCGCCTTGGGCTTGGATACAGGCCCCATGTCTGGATTCAATCCCGATGCTGTCAATGAAGCTTTCTTTGCGGGCACAACCGCCAAAGTAAATTTCATTTCCACTTTGGGCTATGG
>DLOX01000200.1:0-167 GCA_002478575.1 Sphingomonadales bacterium UBA7473
ACCAGATAATCGCGCGCGCCTTCTGGGCTGCTTGCCGTCAGGATGGGTGTTTGGAACTCCGTAAAGCCCTGATCGATCATCCGGCGACGGATTGAGCTGATCACGTTCGAGCGGAGCAGGATATTCTTGTGAATCCGATCCCGACGCAAATCGAGGAAGCGATATTT
>DLOX01000200.1:248-11591 GCA_002478575.1 Sphingomonadales bacterium UBA7473
TCTTCGGGATAATCCTGATCGCCAAAGACCGGCAGCGGAAGTTCTTGCGCAGACGATTGGATCGTCACGCTCCGAGCAATCAACTCAATATCGCCAGTCGCCAAATTGGGGTTCTTGGTTTCCGCCGACCGCGCAACCACTTCGCCTTCAACTGTAACGACAGATTCAGCGCGGCACCCATCGAGCACCGCAAAAACGTCAGACCCGGCAGGTGCGATGACTTGCGTCAGGCCATAATGGTCACGCAGATCGACGAACAACACATTGGCATGTTCGCGCTTCCGGTGGATCCAGCCTGACAGGCGAACGGTTTGGCCAACATCGGCGGCGCGCAACTGGGCGCAAGTGTGGGTGCGATAAGCGTGCATTTACTGGTTCAATTCTAATGGTTGGAAAGCTTGCGGCCTAACAACGACTAAGGCCCTATTTGTCAAGGCGCTCCATATCGCTATGGACGGTCAGATATGGAGATTCTTCCGCTCATCACAGAATCAGGGCCGCTGGCCGAATTATGCGCACGGCTGTCACAATCGGATTTTGTCGCCGTCGATACCGAATTCATGCGGGAATCGACTTATTGGCCGCTTTTGTGCCTGATTCAGATCGCTGACGAGCATGTCGCGGCTGCGATTGACCCCTTGGCGGAAGGCATAGACCTTGCCCCGCTTTTGGAGCTGCTCACCAATAATGAGGATGTTTTGAAGGTCTTTCATGCCGGCGGGCAAGATGTAGAAATTATCTACAATCTCACCGGAAAAACGCCGCACCCAATCTTTGACACCCAAATCGCCGCCATGGCGTTGGGGCAAGGCGAGCAGATCGGCTATGCGAGTTTGGTAGAAAGCTGGGTTGGCGTTGCGCTCGATAAAGGGGCTCGTTTCACCGATTGGGCCCGCCGTCCGCTTGATAAGCGCCAGATCGATTATGCCATTGGCGATGTGACCCATCTTGCGAATATCTTCCCCAAGATGCTCAAGAAGCTGATCAAAACCGGGCGCGGTGATTGGCTGAATGAAGAAATGGAGCGGCTTGCGGATGCTTCCAACTATGCAAACCCGCCCGAGGAAGCTTGGCACCGGGTGAAAGTTTCTGGCCGCAAGCCAGACATGCTCGGCCGACTGAAAGCGCTTGGAGCTTGGCGGGAACGCGAGGCCCAGGGCAAGAACCTACCGCGCGGGCGCATTGCCAAGGATGAGACTCTTGCGGATATCGCAGCTCACCCGCCCCGCAGCCAAGCGGATTTGGGCAAAGTGCGTGGACTTTCACCCACTTGGGCGAGCAATGATATTGGCGCGCGGATGATCGCCGCAATCGAAGCCGCTGTGCCTTTATCCGAAGATGAAATGCCACTGCGCGCGGATCGCAAGCCAGGCTTGACCAAAGACGGCGCATTGGTCGCGGATTTGCTAAAGCTGCTTTTGAAAATCCGGGCGAAGGAAATCAACGTTGCCGCACGTTTGCTCGCGCGGTCAGATGAACTCGAACAGCTTGCCGCTGGTCAACGAAAGGAATTGGCGATCCTAGATGGCTGGCGCTTTGAGCAATTTGGTCAAGATGCGCTTGAACTGGTCGAAGGGCGCTTGGGTTTTGCCGTGAGCAACGGCAAATTGCATATGGTGCGCACAGAGTAATTGCGCTAGATCTCCCCACATGCAGGGGTGCATTTGGAGTATTCGATGAAAAACACCTTTGTTATTGCCCTCTTTGCAACTGCTTTTTTTTCGTCAAGCCTTTCAGCCGCATCTCCGGAAACCTTCTCCAAAGCTGTTGGTGATATGGCTGTGAAACTCAACCAGCCGATCAAAGTGAAGATTGTAGCGGATGAAGCCAGCGGCAAGTTGGCCATATTTGATGGGGAAACAATTGCGGTCCCCCGCAAAACTTTGTCCTTGATCAAAACAGATCAAGAAGCGTCAGCGCTTGTTGCACTTATCCTCGGTTATCAAAGCGGTTATTTCGAGCCAATCCGCGACAAACGGAACAGCACCGCAGCAAGTGTCATCGCGTTCCCGCTTCTAGTCGCCGCGGAAGGGCTTTCTGGCAGCCAAGGCCAAGATCTTTATGGCGGCGAAATCCCCAACTTTTCGGCTGAAGAATTGCGTGAGCGCAAGAATGTGCAGCAGAAAAGGCGCGCTGCTGTTGCGATCAGCCTCGCCGAAAAGTCCGGCAGCTGTACTGGTGCGATGGTCGACATGCTTAACCGGATGCGCAGCGAGGGGAACGGAGCTGCGGCTCTTCCCGACCAACCCGCTGGTTTCGCAAGAATGGTTTTGAAAGATATGGGTTCCGCTGCTTTCCCCCCGGATCGCAGCTGCATCTGAGGCGCATGAGTGCGGGGAAAGGGGAAGCTATTGCGCAACCAATTCCCCGCCCTTCACGACCGAATTGACCTTTTCAAGGACCCGAATGTCGGTCAGCGGGTTGCCATCCACAGCCACGAAATCGCCCCAAGCGCCGGGTTTGAGGGAGCCCACCTGCCCGTCCATCTTGAGCGCAGCTGCAGCATCAACCGTCGCTGATCGGATGGCTTGCATCGGCGTCATCCCAAAGCGTACCATATAGGCAAATTGCTTGGCGTTATTGCCATAGGGATAGACGCCTGCATCAGTTGCAAAGGCCATTTTCACGCCTGCCTTCAGCGCCTTTGTGAAGCCTGTCCGCTGCACGTCGGTCGTTTCCAGATTCTTGCGCAGGTAATCAGCCGGTAGCCCTGCTTTGCGCCCTTCAGAATCGATCCAATCGCCATTGTAAATGTCCATGGCGAGCCAAACCCCTTTGGCCTTGGCAAGCGCAATACCTTCGTCATCGATGAAGGTCGCATGCTCAATTGTCCGCGCGCCTGCACGGATGGCGGCTTTGATCGATTTCGCGCCATGGGCATGCGCAATGCAGTAGCTGCCTCGCGCTTCTGCAACTTTGCATATGGCGAGCATTTCTTCCTCGGTCATTTCCTCCTGACCGGGCTCACCCCCCAGCGCTAGCACTGCGCCACTGGCAATGATCTTGATGAAATCGGCGCCCTTTTGCAGCAAGAACCGCGCCTTCTGTTTGGCATCCTCAGGCCCACGCGCGACGCCATAGCGAAATTGGTCTGGCACTCCGACATCGGGAGAAATGCCCGTCACATCCCCTCCCCCTCCAGGAATGGTGAGATAGGCCCCAGCCACTTTCATCCGCGGCCCATCAACAAAGCCCGCGTTGATCGCATCACGAAGCGCCACGTCCGTCAGCCCGCGATAAACGCCGACATCGCGCACCGTGGTGAACCCGGCTCGGAGCGTTTTCCGCGCAGCCCCTGCCCCAGCAAGTACTGCTTCAGCGGATGAAACTGACAAGATGTCGGCCGGATGCGGCAGAGACATGCCATCCGCCAAATGGGTATGCATATCGATGAGGCCGGGGAGGACTGTCTTGCTGGACCAATCGATGATTTTTGCGTCCGCAGGCGTAGGGCCGTCCGGGCCAATCGAAACGATTTTGCCCTCTTCGACGCGTATCAACTGCTTGGCTGCGACCGTCTGACGTTCAGGATCAATCAAATGGCCAGCACGAATAAAAACCGTTTCGGCAAAAGATGGCGCGGGAAATAATGCCAAGATTGCGAAGATGATTGGCTGTTTCATTCTTGCCTCCCCTGAAACATCAAGCGCGCCAACTCAAAGGGCAGCGTCTACCTTTGCCCAAACATCCTTCACTCCACTCTCAAATGCTTCGACGCTATATCGTTCATTGACCAATTGAGACGCCCTTTTCCGAATGGTATCCAGCCGGGTCGGATCAGCCTCATATTCGGCAATAGTCTCTTCAACGGCGTGAACAAGTGATGCCACATCGCCTTCGGTAATTGGAATGCCGGTTGATTCATTGAAATATTCTGCAGTCCCCAAGCCATCAAACCCAACCACGATGCTGCCAGCGGCCATCGCCTCTGCTGCAGGGAAACCAAGTGCCTCTTGATGCAGAAGAGAAATGAAAATTCGGCTTTCTGCGAGCCGTTCAGCTACCTTTGTGCGCGGAATATTATCCAGCGCCTCAACACAATAGCCTTGCAACTTTCCGCGCCGGTTAAGCGCCTCAGCAATCAACGCAGCCTCCCAAGGGCGTTTCCGCGGCATATAGGTAATCAGCTTGAGCTTTTCCTCTTGGTAGGGAAATTCGTGCGGCTTCATCGACACGGGGAAAATGGCGCTTGGAACAAGCCCCATCATCGACAGGTGGGATTTGCATACATCCGCAATTCCAAGCCAATATTTCACAGCGGTCTGAGGCGAGAAGCCCCGTTGCATCGCGCGATGACAAGACATCATCAACCCAAAAGGATTCTGGACGAACACCAACATAGCCGCGCCTGGAAACGCCTCAATCGCTTCAGCGAGCATATATTCAGGTGCCACAATAACATCCGTCGGTCGCTCAATCAAAGGAGGGATGCTGTTTCCCCGCGTAAGCAGCCTGTTCTTAATTTTCCGGCTCTTTTCCAACGGCTGGGAATAGCGAAAAATTACTTTCCAGACCTTCCTTGTATAAAAGGAGGGAACGGCGTTCGGATAGTCTGGATATCCACCATTTGGACTACTGTGCAATATAGCAGCATCATAACCCAATCGATTCAAAAGAAATACCATATCATAAATGACTGCAGATCCCCCTGATGCGGACGATCGATCAGAACAGAGAAAAAGATAGCGGCGGCTCATTGAAACTCCATCGATAGGCAAAGTAAGGACTGAACGAAGTCTAACGAGCACGCGCTTTCGCAGTGTTGCAGTCAATAAGTGCTCTCATTTTAGGGGCAGATGCATCGGGCTCAAAATAACTGGCCTTTGCCCCCCAACTTCCCCAACGCGTGCCCTGCTTGCCCACGCTGCTATAATGGCAAAAAAGTTCACAGCCAGCATCTCTCTGAAATCGAAGAAGTTCGACATAGAGGTCATACATTTTTGGATGATATTGCGCCGCTGCCAAAGCAGGACTGTAGGGTTGGACACTCTGTTGTTTGGGTTGAATATGCTGCCCCCCTTCATAGGCAACATATTTCATGCCGAACGTAGCAGCATAGCGGATGATTTTCGCTGCACGGTTGTTTTCACGCGCGATTTCCTTTCCAACCATCAAATCAGCGATGACTTGCTCTGGCTTCAGATTTGGACCCGCAGTTTGCCAACGGCCAAAAATTTCGTCATCCGGGCCGACATAAGCAGCTGGCGACACAACGTCCGCGCCGCCGTTCTCGCTGCACCATTTGACGGTCCTTTTTGCAGCATCGACCCAAGCTGCTTGAACTGCGCAAACCCGGACGAGCCGAGCCTTGTCCGAGCCAGTCCACACGCGTTCCCAGATCCCAAAAACCCGCCGAAACAATGCCGCAATCCGTTCTGGATGGCTGGTCCCCTTTTTCTTGGCAGGGTCATCCCAAGCTTTTCCGCCTTTGGCCTCAACCATTTGGCCTGCCAATTTCGATCGCAGCATCCATCCTGCTTGCAAAAAACTCCAATTCCAAACTTCGTTGGAATACTCCAAATATACTTTCAGGCTGGGATCGAGCTTTTCTTTCACAAGCTTTGAAAACTGAAGAATATAATCATCTGTAGCACGGTGAGGGACACAGAACCAAGGATTGATCTTTAGTTCGTTGCATAGCTGTATCATCAATTCAAACGCCACGCCCCCTGAATACATCCTTTGAGAAGGTGTCGGAATGGGTCCGTGAATACCATCCGGATCCCCTGACCTAGCAATTTGCGTATAGAATGTTGGGCGTTTTCGGCTGCTCCACTCTTCTTCGATGGAACCATTGGTTGCTCCCCAGTCCATAAATCTCAAACAATGAAAGGGGCGACAAAAGTCTAAAAACTCTGGAATGAATGGAGATGAAGTCAAATCAACTCCCTCATCCTCCTCCCGGACAACTCGAATGTTTCGAACATGATTCCCGCGCTTCGACTTTCTAATGAGGATTGTCTCTGGCTGATCTCCATTGTGTAGCATTTGCAGCTTCAGCCGACCCTGTTTTCTTGAAACAACGCGTGTAGCGCTAAAGGACATTGTATCTACTTCACCTTCGCCATCATACAGCAAGACATAGGTTCCGGCACGAAGTACGTTTGGCAGATAAGTGAAGATATACTGGGGCTGCTCGTTACCTGGCGCGATGATGGGCACCTGCAGCGGGTAGCCGTCAGCATCAAATTGAAAGGCACCTCGCAAAGAAGTGTCATGCGGGCCAGAGCCGTTAGCGTTTCTCGTGATCCATGCTCCGGCACCCATGAACAGGTTTCTAAACGGAAATCCCGGTTCCCAATCAGTAATCGGACTCAAATTCATGCCGATCGGAAGCTTGGGAAATGTTTCATTTCTAGGAACCACGCCATCGATTGCGCCTTCAGAGGGGTTGGTGTTCGCCGAACAGACCCCTACCCCAAGCAACCCGACGCCAGACGCGGACGCAGCGACGAAAGTGCGGCGGTTGATGCTCATAGTGCCAAGCCTATCTCTTTTTGGGAAAACAAACGCTTCTTGCCAGTGCAAGACTTGACTGAAACACAAAGACCGAGATTGAACAAGCCAATACCGAAGGCGTCTGAACAGCTTTACCATTTTATTCGGCAATCTTCGGCCGCTATTCCTCTCTAAATCGCTTTGCAGCCGCCACATCACGCACTAAGCGCTTGCACCATGTCGACATCCTCTCCGCTTGCCCTGCCTTTCCCTAACATCCCCGCCATTCCTGGCATCACGCCGCGCATCGCCAGAGCGCGCTACAAGGAGTGGGATCGGTGCGATTTGACCTTCATCACCATGGATGAAGGAACAAGCGTTGCGGGCGTCCTTACGAAAAGCGCTTGCACCTCTTCCGAAGTTGATTGGTGCCGCGAACATTTGGTTCAAGGCAAAGCGAGAGCTTTGGTCGTAAGCGCTGGCAATGCCAATGCCTTCACCGGTTATCGCGGACGACAAGCCGTGGAAGCGGTCACAGCCAAAGTGGCAGCCCATTTGGGATGTCCATTAGCGCAAGTCTTTGTCTCTTCCACCGGAGTGATTGGCGTCCCCCTACCCATCGATAAAGCGGAAGCGGGGTTGGAAGCGGCATTCGCGGTTCAGCCTTGCAGCTGGGAAGAGGCTGCTGCGACCATCATGACGACGGACACCTTTACGAAGGGCGCAATCGCCACCGCCATCGTTGGTGGCCAAACCGTCACCCTTGCCGGCATCATCAAGGGCAGCGGCATGATCGCGCCTGATATGGCGACCATGCTCGGCTATATCTTCACAGATGCAGCAATTGCCCCCGCGTTCCTGCAAGAGATGCTTTCTGCCGCCACGCAGAAGACCTTCAATTGCATCACTGTCGATAGCGACACCTCAACCAGTGACACAGTGCTGGCTTTTGCGACCGGCAAAGCAAGCCATGCGCCATTGACCTCATTTGACGATGCGGGCGCCGATGCGTTCCAAGCTGCACTTTCTGATCTTTGCTGGCAATTGGCGCATTTGGTTGTACGCGATGGTGAAGGTGCAACCAAGTTCATTACTGTCGCAGTGACGGGGGCTACATCGGACAGCAGCGCTCACAAGGTCGCCATGAGCATCGCCAATAGCCCACTCGTCAAAACGGCAATTGCCGGAGGAGATGCCAATTGGGGTCGCGTCGTGATGGCTGTCGGAAAGGCAGGTGAACCCGCTGACCGGGACAGGCTTTCCATCAGCTTTGGTGCGACTTTGGTGGCCAAAGACGGCTTGGTCGTGCCGGACTATGACGAGGCACCCGTTACCGCCCATATCAACGGCGACATGGTCGATATCGGCGTTGATCTAGGCTTGGGCGACGGGCAGGCAACGGTTTGGACCTGTGACCTGACCCATGGCTACATCAGCATCAATGCGGATTACCGGAGTTGAGCGCGCTCAACGCCTCCGTTGCCGCTTTGTTAAGGCAAACTGCAGAGGCGGTCATTCTGCCACGTTATCAGGCGCTGAGCGCTGATGACATTCAAGAGAAAACCCCCGGCGATCTGGTGACCATCGCGGACAAGGAAAGCGAGATCATGCTTTCCGAAGGGCTAGCAAAGCTGATCCCCGAAGCGGCCATCATTGGCGAAGAAGCTTGCGCGGCCGACCCCGCCTTGCTGGGAACACTCAATCAGCAGCTCGCATGGATCATCGATCCGATCGATGGCACGCATAACTTTGCCCATGGCCAGCCTCCTTTTGCTTTGATGGTCGCCCTTGTCGAGGGCGGCGAGACGCTGTCGGGATGTATCTACGATCCTTTGACGCAGCGCCTGTGCACTGCCGAGCGCAGCAAAGGTGCCTTTATCAATGGGGAGCGGGTCAAGTCACGCGGCAGTGGCGCTGCCCTTCCTGTGGCTGGGATCAGCGTGCATTTCATGGCTGCTGAACAACGTGCAGATTGCCTCAGACGTGTCGACGGTAAAATGACTCTCGCCGAAATCCCGCGCTGCGCCGGAGAGCAATATCCGCGGATTGCGCTGGGGCAGAATGATTTGGCCTTGTTCGAACGGACCCTGCCTTGGGATCATGTGCCTGGCGCGCTCTTCCTTGAAGAAGCTGGCGGCAAAGTCGCAAGACTCGATGGGTCGCCCTACCACTACTGGGATCAAGGGCGAGGGCTATTGGGCGCCAGCAGCGAGGCCATGTGGGAAAGAGCTGCACAAATTCTCAACAACGACTGATTGACTCCGCAATTTAGTTTGATAACTAACTATATAGTTAGATACCGAATTAGGAGAATCAATATGCCAATGAACCGCCGCACCGTTCTGGCCGCAGCCGGGACTGGCCTCGCACTCGTCAGTGGTGCAGGATTTTGGCGTGTCACGCGCGTTCCGCAGACGGCTACTTTGCCCTGGAGGCTTGATCCAACCCCTCCTGCTGATGTCCGTCTGGATGCCTTTCGCCATGCAATTCTCGCTCCTAATCCACACAATCGCCAGCCTTGGTTGATCCAACTGATGGGCAAAGATGAAGCCCTGATCAGGTGTGATTTGAACAAACGCCTTCCAGAAACCGACCCTTTTGATCGGCAAATCACAATTGGATTTGGGACCTTCATTGAGCTTGCGCGTATGGCCGCTGCAGAACGAGGAGTCCGCATGGACATCATACCCTTTCCCGAGGGGGAAGCTTTCCCTCGCCTTGACGATCGCCCTGTGGCGCGGCTGAAGTTCACGCCCGACCCTATGGTAATCAAGGATATGTTGTTCGCGCATATTCCGACCCGCCGTTCAAACAAGGAGCCCTATGACCTTAGTCGCGCCGTATCAGAAGACTTGGCAGCGCAGGTTGCAGACCGTGAAGCGGCATTCAGCGTCGACGCCAAATTTGTCGGCTCCCTTAGAGCGGCTGTTCTTGACGCTTTGCTGATCGAACAGATGGCACCGCTGAAATATGGCGAAAGCGTGAATTTGATCCGGATCGGCCACACTGAAGTAGATGCCAATCCTGATGGCATTGACTTGGTTGGGGCCCAGATTGAGGCCCTCAAGGCGATTGGGATGCTGGACCGAACTCAGCTTGCCGATCCCAAAAGCCAATCCTTCCAAATCGGACTGGAACAACTGCAAGCCGCTTATGGTTCCATTCCTGCTCTCGTCTGGATTACAAGCCCTGACAATTCTCGAGCCGATCAGCTGGAGACTGGGCGCCGCTATGTTCGCGCCAATCTTCGCGCTACATCCCTTGGGCTGGGAATGCATCCGATGAGCCAATCACTTCAAGAATATCCAGCCGTGAAGACGGCTTTTGACCGGATTCATCGCCTGCTTGGGGCGACGGGGACACAAAGGGTGCAAATGTTGGCGCGTATCGGCTATGGTCCGCTGGTTACGCCCTCACCCCGCTGGCCGTTGGAGAAGCATATTCGCTCATGACTGAAGGTCCGCTCATTTTTCAGTTCTTCAACGAAATTGGCATATTGGAACAATTGTCAGGCACATTGTTCGATAGTGTCTTGCCCCAAGGCATGACCCGAGCGCAGTTCAGCATTCTTAATCACTTTGTTCGTTTGGAGCCGGGAACCAAGTCTCCAGCGGCACTCGCTGCCGCCTTCCAGGTCACTCGGCCTACTATGACAAGCACGTTGGGGCGTCTCGAGAGGGCGGGATTGGTTCGTATCGATCAGGATCCGAACGACGGCCGCGCGAAGCTTGTTTCCATTACAGAAGCTGGGCGTGCCATGCGGGAATCCTGCATTGCAGCGATTGCGCCATTGATTCCCCAACTGCAACGAGTCGCGTCGGACACAGATATTGGCGCCTTGCTGCCTGAGTTGAAACGCATTCGCAAAGCCCTTGATGAGGCACGAAACTGACGGAAACTCGTGGGCAAGCCTTGATTTATTGTTTTACAATAAATGTATTGACGTTTTTCGATATTAGAATATATTGAAAAACAATAGGTCAAACATTGGAGAACGATATGACACGCCCCGTCGATCCGCGACTGCTCAAGGGTACCAGAATTGCAATCTATGTCTCGCTAGGCATCGTTGGCCTTGTCGGGCTGCTCATTGCCGTCATTGGACCCGTCCTGATTTGGAACTGGGACGAGGTTGTCCTGGAGCTGGCCAAAGCAAGCCAAGTGAAGGATGCCACGGTACTTATTCCTCTTGCCGTTGGCCTTTGCTTCACAGTGATCATGGCCCTCGGCCTGGTTTGGGTAATGCTCAGCAAGCTGCTCGCTTTGGTGCGGTCTGTGTCTGAGGGTTCACCCTTTTCCCAAATCAATGCGGCGCGTTTGCGACTTGTCGGCTGGCTGATGGTTGGGATTCAAGTGGTGAGCGTTCCGATCGCGCTGCTTGGGCATGAGATTACAATGGCTGTTGATCCTGAGAAAATGGTCGATGGCGATCTCGGTATCTCGTTGAATGGAATCCTCGGCATCCTGTTGGTGTTCGTGCTCGCTGGAGTGTTCGAACAAGGCGCTGCAATGCGCGAAGAGTTGGAAGGAACCGTCTGATGCCTGTCATTGTGAAGCTAGACGATCTCCTTTATCAACGCCGCATGACGCTGACAGAATTGGCAGAAAAGGTAGATATCACTTTGGCCAATCTGTCGATCCTGAAAACAGGCAAAGCCAAAGCGATGCGGTTTTCGACATTAGAGGCGATTTGCGACGTGCTCGATTGCCAGCCGGGAGATTTGCTGTCCGTCAGCAAGAGCGAAGGAGAATGATGATGCGTGGGTTAGCGAAACTCTTCTGCCTTCTCCTGCTCGCGCTTCCCCTCCACGCATGCAACGATGATCAAAAGACAGAGGGCAACGCCAGCCCACCAAAGATTCTACCTTATCTTGCCTGACTGGCTGGCGGGGGTGCTAACGCAGT
>DLOX01000200.1:11655-23606 GCA_002478575.1 Sphingomonadales bacterium UBA7473
CCCCCGCCACAATTTTATGCAGCTTGGAATGCAATTGGTCATTGGCCGCGAGAAACTCGCTCCGCTCCATGGCCTTATCCCCGCCACGGAAGTCTGTGACAAAACCGCCCGCTTCTTTCACAAGCAACAGGCCAGCCGCGACATCCCAGCTTTGGAGATTGCTTTCCCAAAAACCATCATAACGGCCTGCAGCAACCCAAGCGAGATCAAGCGCTGCTGATCCAAAGCGGCGGATACCTGCGACTTGCGGAGCAACCGCTCCAAAAATCTGGCTCCATTGCGCAAAGTCGCCATGCCCCATGAAGGGAATGCCTGTGGCGATCAGCGCCTCATCCAAATGACGCCGCGCAGAAACGCGCAGCCGTGCATCTTGAAGCCAAGCACCTTTGCCCTTTTCAGCCCAAAAGCTCTCATCGGTCATCGGTTGGTAGATGAGAGCAGAAATAATCTCGGACTTGCCGCTTGAAAGCGTTTCCTCAACCGCAATCGAAATCGCGAAATGAGGAATGCCATGGAGAAAGTTTGTCGTGCCATCCAAAGGATCGATGATGAAACGCGGCTTGTTGGGATCCCCTTCGATCACGCCGCCTTCTTCCATCACAAAAGTCCAATCCGGCCGCGCTTTGCTCAATTCATCATAGAGCATGCGTTCAGCCTGTTGGTCGGCCTTCGAAACGAAATCGGCTGGGCCCTTCTTCGAAATTTGCAGATGCTGCACTTCGCCAAAGTCACGACGCAGCTTCGCGCCAGCCTTGCGAGCAGCGCGTTCCATGATGGTGAGAAGGCCGGAATGGGATGGCATTAGTCAGCTCTCTTCACATATTCCTGAGCATAGACATCAACGACAATGCGTGTGCCGGCACCAATATGCGGCGGCACCATGACGCGGACGCCGTTGTCGAGAACAGCAGGCTTATAGCTGGATGAAGCGGTTTGCCCTTTCACCACGGCATCGGCCTCAACGATCAGGGCAACGACTTGATCAGGCAGCTGCACTGAAATTGGCTTTTCGTCATAAAGCTCAAGCACCACATCCATGCCATCTTGCAGGAAGGCAGCGGCTTCGCCCAGCATGTCAGCAGGCAAGCTAATCTGCTCGTAATTTTCCTTGTCCATGAAAATGAGCATGTCGCCATCGGTGAACAGATATTGGAAGTCTTTGGTGTCGAGCCGAACCTTCTCCACCGTTTCCGCTGAGCGGAAGCGATTGTTGGACTTGCGGCCATCGATCAGATTCTTCAGCTCGACCTGCATATAGGCCCCGCCCTTGCCGGGCTGCGTATGCTGGATTTTGACTGCGCGCCAAAGGCCACCTTCAAATTCAAGGATATTGCCGGGACGAATCTCGACGGCGTTGATTTTCATGGGAGGATCCCTGTTCGACTGTTAAAAGAGCAGCCGCGCCGTTAGCGCTTTAGCGGCCAAACAGCAAGTCGGGGTGTCAAAGCAGAGCCGCCAAAGCCTTTGCGCCCGCCACGTCGCCCCCCGCATGGTTCCAAACTGCGCCCGATACGGCGATGAAATCCGCGCCTGCCTTGATCAAAGGCGCAGCATTGTCCGCAGTAATCCCGCCAATGGCAACGCAGGGCAGTTCGAACAAACCGCTCCACCACTCCAGCAAGTCCGGCTCGGCTTGATATTCAACGCTCTTGGTTTTGGTGGGATAGAAAGCCCCGAAAGCCACATAGTCCGCGCCGGCCTCCCCTGCTTCCATCGCGAGATGGCGACTATTGTGGCAGGTCACCCCAATCTGCGCGTCTCGCCCGAGCAACGCCCGCGCTTCACGCGGGTCGCCGTCGCTTTGGCCCAGATGAACGCCATCAGCCCCCATCCGCTTGGCCAAAGCCATCGAGTCATTGATGATGAAAGCGACCTCATGATCGGCGCACAGCCGCTGGATCGGGTCACCAGCACGCGCAATGGCATGTTCATCGACGAGGCCCTTCAAGCGCAACTGGAAGGCAGCGACAGGCGCTGCTTCGAACACGGCTTTCAGCCGGTCGGTGAAAGCGGCATCAATGCTTGGTGGTGAGATGATGTAGAGTTGGCACGACGGTGCGGGATCTGTCATTCTGTCTCAGGCCTCAAAACGGCAACTTAAACCCAGGGGGAAGCGGAAGGCCGGTCTTCATCTTGCCCATTTCCTCCGTCGATACGGCATCGGCCTTCGCACGCGCATCATTGAAGGCTGCGGCGACCAAATCTTCGAGCATTTGCTTGTCTGATGGGACCAACAAGCTGTCATCGATTGAAACGCCGATGATCCGCCCTTTGGCGCTAGCGCGGACCTTGACCAGCCCGCCACCTGACGCGCCTTCAACTTCAATATTGTCCAAATTGGCCTGCGCCTTTTCCAACTCGGCTTGGACATTCTGCGCCATTTTCAAAATATCATCGATGCTGTTCACTGCGCCACACTCCGTTGGTTTCCGACTTCATAGCTGATAAGCTCTGCTCCGGGAAAGGTCTCTATGATCGATTGCACCAACGGAGCCGCCAAAATGGCTTCGCGCGCTGCCGCTTCCTTGGCTTCTTCTTGTTCGACAAGCGAAGGGGCTGCCGCCTCTTTCCCGATTTCGAGCCGCCATTCATTGCCCAGCACCTCGCGAAGAGCGAGCTGAAACTTGGTTTGATATTGCGGATCCGGCTGAGGCCGCAAGGGGCGGATCACAAGCAAAGGCGGCTCAAAACGAACAAGGCCAAATTCGCGACGCAGTGTCTCTCCAAGAAAATATTTGCCGCTTTGTTCGAGGGTTATGACCAGTTCTTCAAAACTGGTGGGACCTGATCTTGACTGTGCAGCCGGCGCAGTGGGCGTCGGCGCGCTCGACGTGATCACTGCACCATTTTCAAGCTTGCGCGCCAACTCTCCCGGATCTGGCAAGCTGCTGGCGTGCACCACGCGCAGCACAGCCATGTCCGCGGCCTCACGCGGATCATGGGCGCGAGAAACTTCTTCATGCCCCTTCAGCAGCAACTGCCAAAGCCGATGAAGCAGTTGGAAGGACAGCTTGTCCGCCCATTCTTCATAAGCAGCGCGCTCTTCAATCGATTGACCCGCATCTGCAGGCGCACCGACCTTTACCAAGGTCGTGGCATGGCAGGCCTCAAGCAGGCCTTTCAGCACTGCAACCGGATCGACCCCTAGATCATGCTGCTCGGCAAGAGCTGCGAGGGCTCCTTTGGCATCGCCCGCCAAGATCAGACCCAAAAGAGTCCTCACCGCCCCACGATCTGACAAACCAAGCATGTCGCGGACCTGCCCGGCCGTTACGCGACCATCGCCATCCATATCAGCATGGGCAATGGCCTGATCGAGGATCGAAAGACCATCTCGCGCCGATCCTTCGGCTGCTCGTGCGACCAGCGCAATTGCCTCGTCATCGGCTTCGACGGCTTCTGCTTTCAAAATCCCTTGAAAATGCGTCGCGAGCTGATCCGCCGAAATCCGCCGCAAATCAAAGCGCTGACACCGCGACAGAACTGTCACCGGAACCTTTTGCACTTCGGTCGTCGCAAACAGGAACTTCACATGCGGCGGTGGCTCTTCCAACGTCTTCAGCAATGCATTGAACGCATTTTTACTGAGCATATGAACTTCGTCGATGATGTAAATTTTATAGCGTGCAGAGACAGCCGAGTAGCGAACGGCCTCAATAATCTCCCGCACATCATCCACGCCGGTGTTAGACGCGGCATCCATTTCAACCACGTCGATGTGACGGCCATCGGTGATCGCTTGGCACGGTTCGCAGAGGCCGCAGGGGTCAATCGTTGGCCCGCCCTGCCCGTCTGGACCTACGCAATTCAGAGCTTTGGCGATCAATCGCGCAGTTGATGTTTTCCCCACCCCGCGCACGCCGGTCATCAGGAAGGCATGGGCCAACCGATCCCGCTTGATCGCATTGCCAAGCGTCTGGACCATCGCATCTTGGCCAATAAGCTCTGAGAATTTCTGCGGCCGATATTTCCGCGCCAGCACGCGATAGGCTTGCACCGCTGCAGCCTTGGGCGGCGCAGGCGGTTCCCCCAGATCAAAGCCGGGCAAATTGAAATCGGCGGTATCGTCAGACTCAGACTCAGACATAGAGGCTGGCTTTACGGGCGCAGTCTGGGAATGTCGAAGGGGAAGTTTCTGCCCCCTTGCCTCGCCTTGGCTTTCCCGCAATAGCAAGCCTGCCAATCGAGGGAGAGACTATGGCCATCCTGAGTGACATTTGGATCAGGGATAAAGCGCAAAGCGAAGGGATGATTGAGCCTTTTGTGGAGGCGCAGCGCCGCGATGGCTGCATTTCTTATGGCCTCAGTTCTTATGGCTATGACGCGCGCGTGGCGGATGAGTTTAAGATTTTTACCAATGTGAACAGCAGTGTGGTGGATCCAAAGCAGTTTGATCCCAACAGCTTTGTCGATCGCAAGACGGACGTGTGCATCATCCCACCGAACAGTTTCGCGCTGGCCCGCACGGTCGAATATTTCCGCATCCCCCGCGATGTGCTCGTGATTTGCCTTGGCAAATCCACCTATGCCCGGTGCGGCATCATCGTGAATGTGACGCCGCTGGAGCCCGGCTGGGAAGGCCATGTGACCCTGGAATTTTCCAACACGACACCTCTCCCTGCAAAAATTTACGCAAATGAAGGCGCTTGCCAATTCCTGTTTTTGCAAGGAAATGAGCCGTGTGAGACCAGCTATGCCGACCGGGCGGGCAAATATATGGGTCAGCGGGGCGTGACTTTGCCTAAGCTTTAACCTTATTCCGATTATCGCTAACATGTTGATGCGTATCAGGAGTTCCAACAGATGAAATATCTTTTCGCCGCCGCTGCTCTGCTTGCTGTTTCGACCGCGAACGCACAGCAAGCCCCCGCTCAGCCGCAGAATAATGTTGGCTTGTTGAGCGAAACCTTCGTTGCAAAAACTGTGACGGATGCCGCTGGCAAGAAAGACAATAAGCTGTTTCCTGCAGAACGGGTCCTTCCAGGCGATGTGCTGGTTTTCAAGCTGAGCTATGACAATAAGGGCGCCAGCCCGGCTACGCGCTTCGTGATCAACAATCCCATGCCAAACGGCGTTGATTTTACGGGCGTGCGCGAAACTTGGGCAACCGTCAGCGTTGATGGCAAGACATTCGCAGCGCTCAATACGCTGAAGATCAAGAAACCTGACGGCAGTTTCCGCGCCGCCATTCCCCAAGACGTGAAGGCTATCCGCTGGACCTTCGCTCAGCCCATTGCCCCCGGCGCCAAAGGCAATGTCATGTTTTATGCGGTGGTGAAATAAGCCCAACAGATGACCAAATCGACTGAGAAAGACCCGCAGGCCCGGGTGAACCAATTGGTGGGCTTGCTGGATGTGCAAGAACATTCGCCTGACCGTTTCGTGGGCGTACGTTTGCCCGGCGGTATTGGTCGCGTTTTTGGCGGAGAGATTATTGCGCAGGCCCTGATGGCCGCGACCCGGACGGTCGATCCAGCCCGCGTGGCCCATTCGCTTCACGCCTATTTCATTCGCGGCGGCAGCGAAAATCATCCGACTGAATATCAAGTCGCGCGTGATTTTGATGGGCGGAGTTTCTCAACGCGGCGGGTGACCGCAATCCAACAAGGCGAAGTCATCCTGAATTTCGCGGCGTCTTTTCAGGTCCCCGAACAAGGCTTGGAACATCAAGGTGATATGCCAGAGGCTCCGCCGCCCGAAACACTCAAAAGCGATGACCAGTTGCGTCTCGAATATGTGGACCGCGTGCCAGAGGCAATGCGAGAGCGCTTTCTTCGTCCCGGATTTGTCGATTTCCGTCCCTTGCATGCCCGCCACTGGATGAATGAACAAGCGCAGGAACCGCGCCAAACGAGCTGGTTTCGCTTGATCGCGCCGCCGGGTGACGATCCCGTCATCCATCGCGCCATCCTTGCCTATATCTCAGACATGCAACTTCTCGGCACATGTTCCCTGCCCCACGGCCTCAGCTGGATGCGCGGCGAGATGATGTCTGCAAGTTTGGATCATGCGCTTTGGATTCACGACGATTTCCGCATTGATGAGTGGTTGTTGTTCGATGCCGTCAGCCCTCTGACCAAAGGCGGTCGTGGCCTCAACCATGCCCAGATATGGAGTCAGGACGGCCGCTTGATCGCCAGCGTCGCTCAAGAAGGATTGATCCGGAAGCGCCGAGCTTAACTTTCGCGAACCGTTTCAATCACCCAATCGTGAAACAGCTTCACTGGCTTCGATTGCAACGCTCGTGGGCGGCAGGCAAACCAATAGCTGTAAGGGCTTGGCACAGTCACCTCGAACATGCGAATCAGCCGATCATCATGTGAGTCAGCGAGATGGCTTTGATGCATGAAGGCAATGCCGAGGCCTTGCGCGGCAGCCTCCAGCATCAACTGGCCTGAATCGAACATGTCGATGGCAGCGGGCTCAATGCCCTTTAGGCCCACAGCTTCCGTCCAATCCTCATAGAGGTCAGGCATGTCTCGGTGGATGAGAACAGTCATTTCACTGAGATGGACAGGATCAGAAATCGCATGCGGGCCAGTTGTCAGGCGACGCGCACCAATCGGATAAATTTCATTGCGATCCAGCCGCACCGAATAAAGTGCCGGATCAACCTCCCGCGCCAGGGTGATGGCAACATCCAGCCCCTCGCCTAAGCGCGCAAGGCCATGTGCGGCAGTATCAATGTCAATGTGCAACGAAGGGTGCTTTTCCCGAAGCTTCGGCAACTCTGGAATGAGACGTTGCGACGCGTAAAGCGGGGGAATTCCTAGCCGCATCCGCATGACGGGATTGACGCTTGTCAATGTTTCAATCGCATCTTGCAACGAATCGAGCAGAGGTGCCGCCAATTGCATCAGCTTTTCACCATCCTCATTGGGCATGATCGCCTGATGGCGGCGCTCGAATAGTGGACGCCCCACGAAGCGCTCTAGGGCTTGGATTCGGCGACTCAGCGCGGGCGATGAAAGAGCAAGCTCTTCCGCCGCGGCCTTGATCGAGCCCAAGCGAGCGACTTGCACAAAGGCTTCAACAGCCGCGAGGGAAGGCAAACGACGCATTCCCGTTAACTAGGCAACGATTGCAAATTATGCAATTCTAATTTTGCATTTCGCACTTGCACAAAAACATGCTGCACTGCACATAGAGCAGGCCTTTCAGGCATCCTCTCCTATCAAACTTTCAAAAGGCCGGTTGTTCGCAACCGGCCTCTTTTTTGCCCGCGCCACATCCACGTTATTGCTTCCAACTGGCCGATGACGAACCGAGAGCTGTTGCGGGCTTGTCCCAAACCATCGGCAAACCCTCGATTCTGGCAGGTGGATGCAAACGCTGCGCTGCCCCCCACGCCGTCTGCTCAATCGCATCTGCATAGTCCGCATCCCGCGCTGGATCGAACTGACCATCATTTGACTGCCCTTTGTGATCGGCTAGCAATTTTGCTGTGCGTACGAGCGAAAGCTGCGCTCGAATCGATCCTTCCCCATCTCGCCGTGCAATCAGACCCCGAACAGCGGCTGCAGCGATCAAATATCCCGTTGCATGATCAAGCGCCTGAACAGGCAAAGAAACGGGAACGTCGCTTTCCTTCCAGTCTTTGCCCGCCGCTGCAATGCCTGATGAGAATTGGACTAGACTATCGAAGCCGCGCCGCGCCTTCCATGGCCCGCTGTGGCCATATGCATTGAGCGAAACGTCAATCAGCCCCGGCCTGATGATTTGACGCGCCTCAGAGCCAAAGCCCAATCGATCAAGCGCGTCACCGCGATAGCCGTGGATGAGGATGTCGGCCTCTTTGAGGAGCTTTAGGAATATCGCTCGGTCATTGCTTTGCTTTAGATCAAGACGGGCACAGCGCTTTCCCAGAGTCACTTCTGGAATCACGCCCGGCTCGTCCCAAGTGGGCGGATCAATGCGCAGCACATCCGCTCCATATCCGGCCAAGAATCGCGTCGCGACGGGGCCCGCCAACACACGCGTCAGGTCCAGGACCTTAAGGCCCGCCAAGGGGCGTCCAATTGTTGGGCGCCAAGCGGAGTGGACGGGCTGCGCTTTCATATCCCAGATAATCAAAGGTTCAGCGGCAACGGCGCTGCCCTGCGGATGAGCTTTCCAAGCTTCAATCGTTCTCAGCTGAGCGGCGCATCCTCCAGCAGCGACAATATCAGTCTCAAGCCCTTGAGCCTCCCAACGGCTGACCTCCTTGGCGACAGCCTCTTGCGTGGCCTCACATTTCAACACGGACAATGCGGCAGCGCGATGATGCGGCGCGTTGGTGTGGAGTTTAATCCACCCATCCGTTGCTCGATAATCCCCAGCAATCGCATCCCACGCCGAAGGCATATCCCACCCAATGGGCCGGATCGACCAGCCGAACCAAAGCGAAGCAAGGCGGTAATCAACTTCAACATCGCCCTCTCCACCCAGCTCGTTCGAAAGCTCGGCGATGGCGGCGCAAGCGGCACCTACCGACGCGACGGCAAGATCGGAAACGGGAAAGCAAGACGGCAAGCGATCATCACCCTTCAAACCAATGCGTTCCAATACCGGCGTAGGCAGGTTGAGCGCTTCAATGATGGCAGTGAGCATTTCTTCGGCGGTTGATGTCGTCATAGGTTCCTCCAACACATCGGGACCAACACTTGCTCAACCCATTTGCAGCTTGAATCAATCTTGATACATATAATCAATATGAAGAAATGGATTGATCGAACGGCTGCGCTTGAGCGGCTCATGGTGAAACCCCAAACGCTTTACGCTTATGTCAGCCGGAGCCTCATTCGAATGGAACCGGACCCAGCAGACGCGCGGCGGAGCCTTTATAGCGCCGAAGATATAGAGGCCGTCGCAACACGCAAAGCGCGCGGGCGAAAGCGGTCGAGTATTGCGGCGAGCTCTATGGCTTGGGGTGAGCCAGCCATCGCCACAAGCCTCTCCACGGTTCACCAGGGCAAACTCTATTATCGAGGGCTCGACGCAAGCGCGCTGTCTTCACATGCGACATTGGAGGAGGTTGCCGCTCTGCTCTGGGCTGTGCGGCAGGCGCCACTCTTTGGCGAGGGGAACGCAGACTTCACCGATCCATTTCAGTCGCTTGCTGCCTTGATCCCAAACAGCCCCTATATTCTCGGTCGAACCAATGAAAGCCTCGCCAAAGATGCGGCAGCGGCGATTGGCCATTTGGCGAGTGTGTGCGGCGGCGGACGCGGCAGTGGCCCCTTGCATGAGCGATTGACCAATGGATGGGGCTGCAACGCCCTTGCCGCTGACCGGATCCGCCAAGCCTTGGTGCTGATGGCCGATCATGACCTCAACGCTTCAACCTTTGCGACACGGGTTGCTGCTTCGACTGGTGCCTCGCTTCCCGCAAGTCTGCTCGCGGGGCTATGCACTCTTTCAGGGCCACGCCACGGTGGTGCGGCTGAGGCCTTGTCCAGCCTCCTGTCAGACGCGAACCGCTTAGGCGCCGCAGACGCAGTTCAGCTTTGGCTTTCGCGTGATCAGATTTTGCCCGGCTTTGGCCATCCGCTCTACCCTGAAGGTGATCCGCGAGCAGTTGAGATGCTGAAGGGGCTCACCCCCAGCAACGACCTGCAAAGGCTGTCAGACAGTGTTTTTGAACAAGCTGGCCTACTCCCCAATTGCGACTTTGCGCTTGCGGTGATGACTGAAGTCTTTGGCCTCCCCGCTGATGCGCCCTTCCGTTTATTCTTGTTGGGGCGAAGCGTTGGCTGGGCAGCTCATGTGATGGAGCAAGTTTCATCGGGCACATTGATCCGGCCGCGCGGCAAATATGAAGGCGTGATGCCCTACGCTGCGGTTGCCACATCGCCCGCTCCTCGCTAAGGCGGCGCTTTAATGACATCACCGCTTTTCCCGCACCGGCATCTGCTCGGTATCGCTGGCCTGCAGCCGCATGAAATCATCTATTTGTTGGACGAAGCCGAACAATGGGTCGCGCTGAACCGGTCTATGACAAAGCATGATAATCGGTTGCAGGGCCTCACCCAAATCAACGCCTTCTTCGAAAACTCAACGCGTACTTTGCTCAGCTTTGAGATCGCAGGCAAAAGGCTTGGCGCGGATGTCGTCAATATGCATGCCGCGACATCGAGCGTCAAAAAGGGCGAAACGCTGATCGATACAGCCATCACCTTGAACGCGATGAAGCCCGACGTGATTGTGATCCGCCATGGATCATCAGGTGCCGTGGCCCTGATTGCAGACAAGGTCGATTGCCCAGTGCTTAATGCAGGTGATGGACGACATGAGCATCCAACACAGGCTTTGCTTGATGCACTGACCATCAGACGACGGAAAGGGACAGTCGCAGGCCTCAGGATCGCAATTTGTGGCGATGTGCTCCACAGCCGCGTTGCCCGCTCCAACATCATCACGCTTACATCCTTGGGCGCAGAAGTGCGTGTGATTGCGCCCCCTACGCTCCTTCCTGCTGCTATTGAGCAATTCCATGTGACGCCTTTTACGGATTTCGATGAAGGTCTTGAAGGCTGCGACGTGGTCATGATGCTGCGCTTGCAAACCGAGCGCATGGATGGGGGCTTCATCCCTTCACTGCGCGAATATCACACGCTGTACGGACTGACCTACGAACGACTGAAACGCGCCAAACCCGATGCATTGGTGATGCACCCCGGCCCCATGAACCGAGGCGTCGAGATCGCCAGCGACGTTGCTGATGACGTCAATCGATCGGTCATCGCAGAGCAGGTTGAGATGGGCGTTGCTGTGCGCATGGCCTGCCTTGATGTGCTCACCCGCGACCGTCGGGAGGCGGCACAATGAGCCAGCGCATCGCCATCACCAATTTCAGCACAAGCAGCTTGAGCGAAGACGCGCGGATCATCCTGATCGAAGGCGACAAGATCGCCGCCACCAATTTGATCGCTGTCCCCGGCGACTCTGAGATCGTCGATGCAAAAGGCGCACATTTGGCGCCGGGCATTGTCGATTTGGGCGTCTTCGCCGTCGATAAGCGCGCTTGTATCGCTGGCGGGATCACGCGCATCGCTCTGATGCCAGATCAAAGCAGCGTGTTGGACGATCCGGGGTTGGTCCAGCGGTCTGCACTTGCGGCCAAGCCTGATCTTTGGGTTCACCCTTTGGCTGCCGCAACACGCGGCCTCGCGGGTAAAGATCTCGCCGAATATGCGATGATGAGGAAGGCCGGGGCGAAGGCGGTTAGCACTGGGCGCGGATGGATCAGCAATTCAGGCGTGATGCTGAAGGCCCTCTCCTACGCGGGCTCTCTGGGCATGACGATGATTAGCCATGCTGAGGACAGCGGCTTAGCAGCCGATGCCGTCGCGACCGCTGGGGAAACCGCAAGCCGTTTGGGCCTCTCAAGCGCCCCTGCCCGCGCGGAAGCGATGGCCATTGCGCGGGATCTCGCGTTGGTGCGCGAAACCGGGGCTGCGCTCCATTTCCGCCAAGTGACGACGGCAGAGGGCCTCGCACTGGTCCGCGCAGCAAAGGCAGCAGGCCTGCCTATAACCTGCGGGATCACGCCCAATCATCTCTTCTTGTCAGATATCGAAGTGAACGGCTTCCGGTCCTTCGCTCGCCTGTCGCCTCCCTTACGATCAGAAGATGATCGGCGGGCTTGTTTGGCAGCGGTCAAGGATGGCACGATTGACGTGCTCTGCTCTAGCCATGATCCCAAAGGCCCGGAAGCCAAGCGCTTGCCTTTTGCTGATGCGGAGCCGGGTGCTTTGGGCGCAGAAACGCTTCTGGCGTTGGGGCTTGGTTTGGTTCGTGACGGATTGATTAGCGCCAGCCGCTTGTTTGAAATGCTGTCCGCCAATCCTTCTAAGATATTGGGCGTTGAGAGCGGCGTTCTTGCGCCCGGTGCTCCGGCCGACCTCATAATCTACGACCCAGAGGCTCCTTGGATCATCGATAGCAGCGGCTTCAAGGCATCTGCTGGGAAC
>DLOX01000060.1:0-3833 GCA_002478575.1 Sphingomonadales bacterium UBA7473
GCGAATGCTCGATCCAGCGGCGGCACCAAAAGGTGGTAGAAGAAGCGCCTTCGCCCTTCGTCACGCCCAAGATGCGTAAAGCCATGGGAGAGCAATGCGTCGCTCTGTCTCGCGCAGTGGGTTATTATTCCGCGGGAACAGTGGAACTGATCGTGTCAGGTGCGGACCCTTCGGGGGAAAGCTTTTACTTTCTCGAGATGAATACGCGTCTTCAGGTTGAGCATCCCGTCACCGAGTGCATCACCGGTATTGATCTGGTCGAGCAGATGATCCGTGTCGCCTATGGCGAGAAGCTGTCCTTCACGCAGGATGACATCAAGATTGATGGATGGGCGATTGAAAACCGCGTCTATGCCGAAGATCCCTATCGCGGCTTCTTGCCCTCTACAGGGCGCCTCACGCGCTACAAACCTCCAGTCCCCGGATGGACCGATGATGGAGCGGAAAATGGTCGTCGTGGAATGGAGGGCGTCCGTGTGGATGATGGCGTCTATGATGGCGGCGAAGTTTCGATGTTTTATGACCCGATGATCGCAAAGCTCGTCACTTGGGGTGCCACCCGCGATGATGCGGCGGACCTTCAAATCGCCGCACTTGATCGGTTCGAGATAGAAGGCCTTGGCCATAACATCGATTTTGTCTCCGCGATCATGCAGCATGAGCGCTTCCGCTCAGGTGAACTTACGACCGGCTTCATCGCGGAGGAATATCCCGAAGGCTTCCATGGTGCGCCTGCATCGGCCGATCTTGCTAAGAAGCTTGCCGCAATCACGGCCTTTGTCGCTACGGCCGAAGCTGACCGTGCCCGTCATGTCGATGGGCAGCTGGGCGATTTCCTTGATCCGCCATCCGCTTGGCAGGTGAAGATTGGCGACAAGTCTCATGATGTCGAGATGTTTGGCGATGAAGTGGAAGTAGATGGCGAGCTTGTCGACCTGACCATGGAATATACGCCAGGGGATCGCTTGGTCGAGGCTGAAGTCGATGGCGAGGATATTGCCGTAAAGCTTGCCAAGACCAAATCCGGCTTCAAGCTGACCACGCGCGGAGCATCGCATAATGTCCGCGTGCTGCCTGCTCATGTCGCGCATCTGGCCGACTATATGATCGACAAGGTGCCGCCCGATCTTTCCAAATATCTCATCTGCCCGATGCCCGGCCTGATCACTGCCATTCATGTTGGGGCGGGCGACAAGGTCGAAGCAGGGCAGCCGCTTGCGATTGTTGAGGCGATGAAGATGGAAAATATCCTCCGCGCCGAAAAGTCCGGCATCGTCAAATCCGTCAATGCCAAGCAAGGCGACAGCCTAGCCGTGGACGCAGTGATCCTTGAGATGGAATGATGCAAGTCGTCAGCAGCCATGATGATCCGCCCAAGGATGCGATTGATTTTGATCTGTTCTCAAAGGTCGACATTCGTATTGGGACGATCATCGCGGCTGAAGTGGCGGAAGGCGTGCGCAAGCCTGCGATCAAGCTTTTGATCAATTTCGGCACTGGCATTGGTGAGAAGAAAAGCTGTGCGCAGATCACCGCGCACTATCAGCCCGAAACGCTGATCGGTCGCCAAGTCGCGGCTGTGGTGAACTTTCCCCCGCGCCAAATTGGGAAGCTGATTTCAGAAGTGCTGACTTTGGGCTTTGCGGACGAGGCGGGGGAGGTTGTGCTTTTCTCACCAGACCAGACAGTGCCCAATGGATCGCATCTGTTTTAGGGGTAGCCAGTTAAGCGCCTTTGCGACCAAAGACCCGTCCAAGCCTATTCATGACGCCAGAACTGGGCGGTGGCATTGGGGCATCACCCTTCAATTTGACTTCGAAACTGCCACCCACTCCTTCTGCCATAGCCTGCTTGGAGCGCCATTCATCCAAAAGCTCTGCACGTTCATCCGCTGCTTTGGGCAGGATGCTTTTAGGGGGCTTCAAATGATCGATGCGGCGGCTTGGCGGCACATAATCGGGCGATTGAAAGCCATATTCCTCATAGAATAAAGGTTCGAGTTGATAGAGAGGGGTTTGCCCTTCCTCTATAGGCATATGGCGTACGCGATAGGATATCGTCCGATCCTCGTTTCCAAAAGTATCGCCATCGGGAATGACATAACCCTTGTCGGCCAATGCCAAGCGCATGAAGGTGAAAATAATTTCCCAATTTGCAAACCAAGGCAGCCTGTTGGGCAGAATTTCAACTTCGCGGCCGAGGAAATGGCGAACGCCAAAGGTCAAGATCCCGGCTAGATCTTCGCCGCGATCATCTTTGCCGCCGCCGAATAAATAGGGATGAACATGAAGTGGGCCGGGCGGCGAGCCATCGGCGGCGTTCAAAAACGCATCTGGCGTGAAAAGCTGGTTGCTCAAGGTCCAATGAACCAGCTGAGCGCCGGGCAATATCAGCGCCATACTCGCGATCCGAGCAGCATAGTTTAGGCGTTTGGCAAAGGCTGGCCAGCCATTGCCCGGCACATCCATCCCCATTTTTGCAAGCATTTGCTGAATTTCGCCGCCACCCATCGCGCCGTGCTGAACATTGATCAATATGTGGCTGCGATGGCTAACAATGGCGTCCGTCGCATTGGGGCACATGAGGCGAGTGACTGGCGAGTCGACTGCTTGCTGAAACACTGCTGCCTGTGCAGGGGCATTGATATATTCGAACGAAATCATCTGCTCGTTCGACCCGTAGAAGAGATAATAGTTGGTGCTCTTTTGCTCTACTAGTCGATACTGGGTTCCGTTTTCCTTTGTGTCGGAATCAATGAATGTCTGCACCAGCTCGTCAAGCGAACGGATTTGGCGGTCAAACAGCAAGGCCACTTGAATTTCGGTAGGGTAAAGCACTGCGGTGCGCTCCGTAAAGGTCTCGGAGCGACCTATGGCATGAAGATATTTAAGATATGTTTGATGATGAGGTCGGAGGACCCCTGCGGCGACCCACCATCGATATAGACATTCACTTCTCCGCCCCATAAGCTTCAGCCAAAGAGGGGGAGACTGTTCGTGCCATTACCAATCACCGCATTTGTCGCTGCCGTTTGTGGCATCATGTTGCTGATCACTGCGATCGATACGGTTCGCCAGCGGATACGCCTAAAAGCCGCCTTTGGTGATCATGGAGACAGCAAGCTCATCAGCGCCAGCCGCAGTCACGGCAATTTGGCCGAGCATGCGCCGATCGTGATCTTGCTCATCGGCCTGTTGGAAATGGCGCGGGCACATCATCTGACCTTGATGGCGATTGGCGCGCTGTTCCTTGTCGGTCGCGTCGCCCATATCATTGGGCTTTACACGCCTGCAGCAGCGGGCAAACCGCCCGTTCCGCGTCAAATTGGCGTGATTGTCACTTGGGCGACTTTGGCGGCGCTGAGCGGGTGGACTATGCTGATGCTGGCGATGGGGAATTAAGAATACTCTATTTTGCTATCTAGGATTTGCGCTGTAACTCTTTCTTGAACCGCTGCACCACAAAACTAATATCAGAAAACAGCCGATCTTGAGTAAAGCCAAGGAGGGCAAGTGCTTCTCTGGTTGCTCTCTTTTCCGAACTAGGTACTCTGAAAACTCTCTTGATGTCACGTTCGCTAAAGTTGTCGTTCGAACTACCGGTATGAAGCGACATTGAACTATCTTGAGCCAAAGCTCGGTCGTTCATTGAGAGTGCTGAAAACAGTCCAGGCTTTTGCCGGTCTGCGCTGAATGTGTTGATCATATCAAGATGATACCATCGCTGAAAGGCGCTGTGCGTCACCATCACAACTTCCCCATCCGCTCCGCCGACGGGCTCACAGGCAAAGAACAACGCGACCAAGGGGCTTGAGGTCCAGTCTAGCAAAGGAG
>DLOX01000060.1:3861-6632 GCA_002478575.1 Sphingomonadales bacterium UBA7473
ATCCCATAGTGTTGAGCCAAAGCCAGCCACTCAATTCCATTTTGTGGCCGAGGCTGAGCAAACCGGCTCGCTGAATCCATCCAACGTTGCAAGTCGGCCTCGTTTCGAATGCCCTTCGCACCTTCGCGAAAAGCCGAAGGGGTAAGCTTCCACCGGTGATCACCGTGTCCCCTGTAAACTACGTTCTTATAGCCATGTTTTGATAGGCCGCCAAAGAAATTCGAGATTACCCGCAGCCCAGAGCGCCTCGTTTCAGTCACAAGTGCCATTTTTCACCTCTGTAAGATAGCAACTGCCCTGATCCACCCCGCGCTTGCCCGTTCTATCTTCACAGGGAAGCAGGATAGCGTGAAACCAAACGATGGGAGCGCGGCCAAGTTGGTCAGCTTTTCGATCTGATAATAAGGCTGGATACGTCCCGCCTTATGCCCTTCCCAAATGATCGAAGGATCGCGTTTCTCGGCCCAACGCTTGGCGGTATGGCTGAACGGAGCATCCCAGCTCCAAGCATCAGTGCCGACCACCTTAACGCCGCGCTCGGTCAGATAGAGCGTCGCTTCTTCGCCCATGCCGCAGCCTTGATCAGTGAAATTATCGGTGCCGTAAATCGCCCCTGATTGCACAAGCACAATGTCGAGCGGTTGAAGCTTGTAGCCGATGCGATCTAGTTCTGCTTCAACCTCGGCTCCACTCACAACATGGCCATGCGGCTTTGATGAGAAATCAAGCTTTACGCCGGGACGGAAAAACAGATCAAGCGGCGCTTCATCGATTGATGGGGCAGGGGTCGCGCCCTGATCCGTGGTCGAATGGAAATGCCAAGGTGCATCCATATGCGTGCCATTGTGCGTGCTGAGCGTCAGGCTTTCGACCGCCCAGCCTTCTCCATCGGGCAGGTCTTCTTTGGTCAATCCGGGGAAGAACATCGCAATCTGCTGCCAGGTATCTTCATGCGTCATATAAGTGATTTGAGGGCGCATCACTGGCGGATCAGAGATCACATCATTGGTGATCGGGATTGAAAGATCAATGAATTGCACTTGCCCTGCCGCCTGTCTGCTAAAACCAAAAAGAAACCCCAGCATGTTGCCATGCCGGGGCCAAGTTTTCCATCCTCTCCCAAGGATCTCTTAAAATTTAATACCCGCTGAAATGCCGTAACGGCGAGGTTCAAGCGTGAAAATATTCGTAAACAGGCCCGAAGACTGGTCGGTAACATAAAGACCCGTCACGGCGTTGTTGTCAAAGATATTCTGCACAAAAGCGCGCACAAACCACTTATCGTCCTGTCCATTCAACTGAATTTGGGCATTGGCTTGTGCATATCCCTGAATCTTGTCGATATTGCCGTTGAAAATGCTGCCAGTGCTGTCGCCAGTGTAGGTCAAATCGAGACGTGGGACGAGGGTCATCCCATTGTCCATAAAGGCTGTGTACTGCGCACCAACCGAGAATTTAGCGACAGGAGCCTGCGGCAGTTTATTGCCCTTGATGTTCACTTCGACGCCAGCATCTTGCACTTGGAAATTGGCACCTTGGTTGGCCCGCAACACGTTGCAAATGCTGAACGCGCCCGTTGCTGTCAAAGTCGTTCCCGGCCCAAAACTGGTTGGCGCACGGAGACCAAGCCCAGCGTTCACGGCACCGACAAAGGCATTCACCGCAGCTGCATTGCCAGCAACGGTTGGCGTGACAGCGCAGTTGGCACCGTTGGTTATGTCTTTGATGATCACGGCATCTGAACGTCCACCTGAAGGATCGCGGGGATTGCCGAGGAATTTGTCAGAGCTGACCTTAGTGTGGAGATAGCTGAAGCCCATGTTGACCAAAACCTCGCGGCTTGGCTTGATGATGGCTTCTGCTTCGAGGCCATAGATATCGGCATCGACATTGTCGTTGACTGCGGTACGCGCGACGATCCGGCTCAGCTGAAGGCTCTTATACTGATAGTAGAAGGCCGTGAGGTTGAGTTGGAACTTCCCGTTTGCGAATGTGTTCTTTGAACCAATTTCAAAGGCATTCACAAATTCTGGCGTAAATCCTTCGGGAACGGCGAAAATTGGTTGCAGCGGCGGATTGATGCCGCCTGATTTATAGCCGCGTGAGAATGACGCATAGAGCAAGCTCCGATCCGAAATTTGGTAATCGAGGACCGCCCGACCGGTGATCTCGCTAAACTTCACTTTCCGTTCTTGGATCAGCTGATTGCCTGTCCGACCAGGATCGGCATCAAATGCAGCAACAAACGGCGAGGAAAAGGCACTGGTTGAGGTATAAGGAACAAGGAAGCTCGCTAATGTTGACCGTGCTTGCGAGAATTTCTCGTCGCTATTGTAGCGAATACCCGCGGTCAGCTTCAGCTTGTCCGAAATGTCATAATAAGCTTCCGCGAAGATGCCGTATGACTTCAGGCTATTCTCAATTGCATTGTTCCGGAAGAACGGCGTGCCGAGATAGGCTGGCGGAAGCGAATTTCCGAAGGCCGTGAATGAGCCAAAGACTGATGCGAAATAGTCAATGCCAAAGGCGTTGACATAATAGTCGCCATTCGTTGTCTTTGAATCCACATAGATCCCGCCAAGCAGGAAGTTGAGCGGTCCGTCAAAATCGCTGCTTAGGATGGCTTCTGCGGACCAAGTGCGGTTCCGGCTGTTGGAGCGATCAAATTCAGCAACGGTATTTGAGCAGCGTTTGAAACCCCCAAATGCGCCAACGCCGGTCTCTTCGGTTTCAGAAACGCAAAGTGGACCATTGGGACCATTGGGAATCAA
>DLOX01000274.1:0-1732 GCA_002478575.1 Sphingomonadales bacterium UBA7473
CCAGCACCGTCACATCGGTTGAAAACTCGCCCGACTTGCCCTTCTTTCCGCCCTTCAGCCCCATTTGGCCAAAGAGGATTTCACCCAATTGTTTGGGGCTGCCAACGCTGAAGGGCGTTCCCGCAAGCGCGTGAATCTCCGTTTCCAACGCCGCCATCCCTTCGGCAAATTCGGATGACATGCGGGCAAGCTCTGTCCGGTCGACTTTAATCCCTTCCCGCTCCATCTGCGCCAAGACGGCAACCAAAGGCCGGTCGACCCGCTCATAAACGCGCGTCGCTTTCTCAGCGGACAATCGCGGCTTCAGTCGATACCAAAGCCTCAGCGTCACATCCGCATCTTCTGCGGCATATTTGGTTGCTTGATCCAAAGGCACTTGGCCAAAGCTCAGGGCATTTTTGCCTGTGCCACAGACATCTTTGAACGCGATGCAGATATGATCAAAATGATCCCGCGCCAGCTCGTCCATCCCGTGGTTGCGCTTCCCCGCATCCAGATCGAAGGACATGACCATAGTGTCTTCGATGGGACGAATGGGCGAAGACAAGTAACGCGCCAACACATTCAAATCATATTTGATATTGTGGCCGACTTTAATCACCGAGGGATCGGACAGTAGCCCGCCCAAACGCTCCATCGCGACGTCCATGGGGATTTGAACCGGAGCATCGGAAAAAAGGTCCGTGCCGCCATGCGCGAGCGGGATATAGCAAGCGCGGTTCGGGCCCGTCGCCAGACTCACACCAACCAGCCCCGCCTGAATTGAATCGAGCGCATCGGTTTCCGTATCGACGGCTATGACACCCGCTAGACGGGCTTCCTCTATCCACGCATCCAGCGCTTCCAACGTCTGCACGCATTCATAAGCATCCCGATCAAAGCTCTGGGCTTCAGGCGCAGGGGGAGGAGCGGAAGGCGCTGATTTCGCTTCGGTGCGAATGAGCTTCATGGTCTGATGGTCGGCAGGCGCAGATCCGCCGCCGAGCTTTTTCAACAAAGACATGAAGCCATGATCTTCTAGGAAGGCCCGAAGTGGCGGCTCCGGGATTTCCTTCAGGAGCAGGTCCTCCAAAGGTTCGGGCAAAGCGCAATCTTCTTTCAGCGTCACCAAGACCCGGCTCAACCTCGCCTGATCAGCGTAGGTCAGCAGATTTTCCTGCATCTTGGATTTCTTCATGGCAGGCGCGGCTTCAAGCACCTGATCGACAGTCCCAAATTCCAACACCAGCTTCGCCGCCGTCTTTGGCCCAATGCCGGGAACGCCCGGAACATTGTCGGCGCTATCCCCCATCAGGCCCAGCACATCGCCCAGCTGCTCTGGCCCTACCCCGAATTTCTCGATCACAGCCTGAGGCCCCAGCCGTTCGGATTTCATGGGATCAAGCATATCAATCTTGCCCGGCTCAATCAGCTGCATCAGATCCTTGTCGGTGGAAACGATCGTGACTTGCCAGCCTTGCGCGACAGCGGCGCGCGCATAAGAGGCGATGAGATCATCCGCCTCCAGGCCCTTCTCCTCAATACAGGGCAGCGAAAAGGCCCGGGTCGCATCGCGAATCATCGGGAATTGGGGGACCAAATCCTCAGGCGCAGGCGGACGATGCGCTTTATAGTCGGGATAAATTTCATTCCTGAACGATTTGCCCGATGCATCAAGAATGACCGCCATATGGGTTGGACCATCGGCCTTATGCAGCGCGTCCGCCAGCTTCCACAGCATGGTCGTATAGCC
>DLOX01000274.1:1847-6552 GCA_002478575.1 Sphingomonadales bacterium UBA7473
TGATAGGCGCGGAAAATATAGCCGGAGCCATCGACGAGGTAGAGATGGTTTTGAGACATGAGCCGACCCTAGGCCAGCAGAAGGCGAATGGGAATGTCTCTATCGCTCGTGATTGGTCGCCACCAAAGCCGAGATGCCTTGCATCAGCTGTTGACGTTCGGGCACCGGCCGCGTGGTGTCCGCGATCTGGACAACCACGGCATAGGTCGTGCCATCGGGCGCGGTCATGAACGACACATCATTATAGCCCGACGTCCGCCCTTTAAAGTCTTGGCCGGTTCCGGTCTTATGGCCGAAGATCCAATCGGCGGGCACTCCCGCCTTCAATCGTTGCGGCCCAGTGATGGAACGCTGCATCAAACCCAGCATCAATCGCGTACCGGAAGGCGAGAGCAAGTCGCCTTTGTTCAGCCGGAGCAACGCGCGAGCAATGGCGATGGGGGTTGCGCCATCGGGCGGATTGCTGGTGTAGGCATCCATCGCCGCCTTACGCGCCTCATCCGACAGGAGCGCCCGTGCGGCCTGGAACTTTCGGCCTTCCCGATACTCCTCTTTCCATTCAAGACCCGCTGTACCGGCCTGAAGCAGATGTTCGCCTCCGCCAAACTTGATGCCGGACAAGCCCTTGGCCGCAAGCACCGCCCGGACAGCAGATGGCCCACCGGCTTTGGAGAGCAGCACGGCATTGGCGGTATTGTCGCTTTTGATAAGCGCCATTTCCAGCAGGTTTCGATAGGTCGTCTTATAGCCACTTTCGCCGACGAGATTTGCCATAGCTGCGCTGAAGACGGTCACGTCAGACTTACGGACCGTCACTGACTCATCCAGGCTCCATCGGCCATCATCGACCCCTTGCAAGAAGGTGAGCGCGACCCAAAGCTTGGAGACGCTTTGTTGAGGCATTGCTTCATCGCCGCGATGGGAAATAGCCCATGGCGCGTCGGCCCGGATGACAGCAATCCCGGCCCGATCAGGATAAGCTGCCCATAGCGACCGGATGCCCGCCACCATCGCGGCCGGGGCGATTTGGCTGCTCGGAACGACTGGGCGGGGCTTTGGCTGAGGCTTTGGGGTTGGTTTCGGCGTGGTCTTTGCCGGAGGAATATTGACGGGTGGGCGCGGATCGGCTCTCGGAATTGTCGCGCACGCCGCCAAAGACCAAAGGGCCAATGCGCCGATTGCCGCTCTTGTCATCTTACGCACAGTTTACCCTTCGCCGCTTTGCGATTCCGCCCTGACTGCGGAAATCTGCCCCGTCAGCCGCTTTGCGGTGAGCGATTCTTTATCGGCGATAAGCCGTTGTCGCTTCAGCCAAAAGTGCGAGAAATCCAATCGCTGCACACCCCAACCGCCTGAGGAAGAAGGTCTGGCCGTTCGATATAATAATGATCCGCGCCTTCGATATCGACATATTCCTTTTGATCATGGCCAACCGCATCATAAAGCCGCTTGGCATGGCTTGGGGTACAAGCAAGATCCGCTGTATTGTTGATCACAAGCACCGGGCAGCTGATCCGGGCGGCATTGCCAAGGCCCGTCGAATTGGTTTCATCATAGCTCCACTGCGAGAGCCAAGAACGAAGCGTTGAGAATCGCGCTAGCCCCACTGGCCCATCATTGGCGATGCGGGGGATGCCAAGATAACATTCATGCGGCCGGCGATCGGACGGGTCTTGGGTGGGGTCAGTCCAGCGGACATCAGCCATGGTGCCGTGAACCGTGAAGGCCCGCTCTTCACCCGGACCCAGTCGCGCCAGCTCCCCTTTGACCCAAGCCGTAATTCGGCGGTTCCGGGCCAGTTGTGCGGCACGGAAGGTCTCCACAAAGGCGGTATCATAAGGCGCTTGAGCAGGGCAAGCAGGATCATAAATGTTGAGCGCTGGATCGCGATCAAAGGGCTTGCTTTCATCGAGAATCGAAGGGTCCATCCATTCAGTCAGCGTCACGGCGCGGCTGATATGCGCTGCGAGCAGCATGATGCCTTGGACAGGCGGCAGGCCCATGGCGGTCAAATCATAAGCATCGCCCGCAGGCGTATGGGTGATCGTCGGTGTCTCAGCCTGATCCTGATAGAAAAGCGACATGGAACCGCCGCCGGACCATCCGCCAAGGATGATTTCTTCATAGCCAAAGCGAGTTTTGGCGTCTTTCAACGCCGCGCCGAGATCAGCGATGCATTTCTCCATGATGAGGGCCGTGTCATTCCCCCGATAGCGCGGATTGACATAAAGCACATGATGGCCACCATGCGCCAAGGCGGTGACCAGCGGCAGAAAAGAGCCACTGCCTATCGGATGGGTGAAGACAATCGCGCGGTGTGATTTCGATTCCTTGGGCGCAATCCGCATGCATTCAACAAAGACGATCCCACCCGCGCCGCCATAAACATCCTTGAAAGCCGATTCCTCGCGATAGACGACGCCATAAGGCTCCCGCATGATTTCCATCTTTTTACCGCTCCTTTAACGCCTTTTCGGCTATGGCTTTGGACGCATTAGCATGGGACAGGCAAGCTTTGACGACGGCCCTTATCACTATCGATACCGAACTTTCGGCACTGCTGCATCAGCGGGGCATGAGCCCTGCCGACAATTTTGCAGCATCGATCACCGGAAAAACCGCATCCGGAGACTTTGGAATCGGCTGGCAAATGGATCTTATGGACCGGGTCGGCGTCAAAGGCGTCTATTTCATCGATCCGATGCCAGGGCTGGTTTATGGCAAAGGCTTTGTGGCCGATATCTTGGGGCCAATCATTGCGCGCGGGCATGAGGTTCAGCTTCATATTCATACGGAATGGCTGGAATGGGCGAAGGAGCGACCGGTCAGCGCCACAGGCCGCAACATTGGGGATTTTCGCGAAGAGGATCAGCTGACCCTGCTGACCTGGGCGCGGGATGCGCTGGTGGAGGCGGGAGCGCCGCCCGCGACGGCCTTTCGCGCAGGCAATTATGGTGCCGATGATCGGACGCTTGCGGTTTTGCCAAAGCTTGGCATCCGTTGGGACAGCAGCTTCAACGCTGCCTATTTGGGCGGAGATTGCCGGATCAGCTTGGACCCCGCCCAGATCGATCCTTGTATGATCGGGGACATGGTCGAGGTTCCGGTGGCCGGGATCGAAGATCGACCGGGGCAAATGCGACCTGCCCAGATTTGCGCTTTATCAGCTTCAGAGATGCGCGGTGGCTTGGCCCACGCAGCAGAGACGGGGCGGCCACTCTTCTCGATTGTATCGCATAGCTTTGAAATGTTGTCTCGCGATCGGGTGCGGCCAAATCGGCTCGTCATGGCCCGGTTTGAAGCCCTGTGCGACGCGATTGCGTCAACCAAAGGCGTCGAGTCTGGCGGGTTCAACGATCTGCCGCCGACGCTCCCCATTGCGACCAGCCCCCCCTCCCGCCTCCCCGCCAATGGCCTGCGTACAGCGTTGCGGATAGCAGAGCAGGTCTGGGGCACTTGGGCCTATGATCGGACCCTCAAGCCCGCATGAGCGCATTGCCGCCCGTTCTTTTGCTGGGAGTTGATACGCCCATCGGCTTGTCCGTTATGCGCGAGCTGGGGGCAAAGGGCGTTGCGGTGCATGCCATTGGGCGGACCGAGACAGCGCTAGGCAGCGCCTCCAAATATTGCACCAGCTTCTTCGTGCGTCCCAAAGGTAGGACACTGGCCGATTGGTTGCCCGGGCACATCCTGAGCACAGGCGCAAAGGCTTTGATGGCAATCTCAGAGGGTGATTTGCTGGATCTTGCTGCGATGCCCGAGACGATCGAAGGCTGCCGCATCCTCACACCCCGCATGGCTCAGCTGACGCTTGCGCTCGACAAACGCGAGACTTTGGCGCTGGCCGAAACCGTTGGCATTTCCGTGCCCAAAAGCTGGCAACCTTTGCTGGGCGAGGATCGAGACGCTGCAAAAGCCAACCTGACCTTCCCCTTGATCGCCAAATGGGCTGATCCACCTGCCGTGATTCCCCTGCTCGACGCACAAGCCATTGCCTTTGAGAAAGCCGAGCGCATTGACCGCGCGGAGCAGCTGGAGGCCTTGCTCACCCGATACCAGCCGATTGGGGTTTGGCCGCTCATCCAGTCCTTTTGCCCGGGCGAAGGTTTGGGCCAAATGCTATGCATGGCGGACGGCAAGGCCATCTTGCGCTTCCAACATCGCCGCTTGCACGAATGGCCGCCGGAAGGGGGCGTCTCAACCCTTTGCGAAGCGATTGATCCGGCACTTTACACTGATCAAATGGCCAAGTCCGAAGCGCTGCTTGCGGCCATGAACTGGGAGGGGCCTGCGATGGTTGAATATCGCCATGATCCCGCCTCGGGCCAATTTGTGCTGATGGAAGTCAATGGCCGCTTTTGGGGGAGCTTGCCGCTTGCCCGCCATGCCGGTGCGCATTTCGCATGGGCTCACTATGCCCAAGCCCTTGGCCTGCCTTTTGAGGCCCAGCCGATCCGCAGCGGCATGAAAGCGCGCTTCCTCATCCCCGAAACCCGACGATTGTTGCGCATCCTGAAAACAGGAGAAGCGGAAGGGCGCTTGGCAGCCTTGGCATCTTGGGTCGGGGCAGGTCTTGATCCAAAACTTTGCCATTATGTTTATGATGCCAAAGACCCCGCGCCATTCTGGCTTGATCTCCGATCAGGTTCCAGCAAGTTGTTCAAGCGGAAATATCGGTCGCTAAAACCGCATCCCTGAGCCTGTC
>DLOX01000231.1 GCA_002478575.1 Sphingomonadales bacterium UBA7473
GTCGCCGCGTGCATGATGCTCAGTACCGGGCCGAAGATCTCTTCGCGGTAGATGGTCATGTCCGGGGTCACGCCGGAGAAGATGGTCGGGCCAATGAAGTTGCCTTTCTCGTAACCGGGCACGACCGGGTTGCGACCGTCCAGTTCGAGGGTGGCGCCTTCTTCAATGCCCTTGCCGATCAGGCCGGTGATGCGCTCCAGCGCGGCGCAGGAAACCACCGGTCCGACATCGGTGCCGGGTTCGGTACCAGCGTTGACTTTCAGGGTCTTGGCGCGCTCGATCAGTTCAGGCAGCCAGGCTTGCGCTTCACCGACCAGAATCACCACCGGCAGCGCCATGCAGCGCTCGCCCGCCGAACCGAAAGCCGCTCCGGCAAGATCATTCACAACCTGATCAAGGTCAGCATCGGGCATTACAATTCCGTGGTTCTTAGCCCCGCCCATTGCCTGCACACGCTTGCCCGCTGCAACGCCACGCTGATAGACATAATGTGCAATGTCGGATGATCCCACGAAGCTGACCGCCGCAATTGCAGGATGATCAAGGATCGCATCAACCATTTCCTTGTCACCGTGGACAACCTGACAAATGCCTTCAGGCAGACCAGCCTCAATGAACAGTTCAGCCAGACGCACGGGGACTGAGGGATCACGCTCAGACGGTTTGATGATGAAGGCATTACCAGTCGCAATCGCGACGCCCGACATCCACAGCGGGATCATCGCCGGGAAGTTAAAGGGGGTGATGCCTGCCCCAATGCCCAAAGGCTGACGCATCGAATAAACATCAATCCCTGGCCCCGCGCCTTGAGTATATTCGCCTTTCAGAACATGCGGCAAACCACAGCAAAATTCGACCACTTCAAGACCACGCTGAATATCGCCCTTGCTGTCTGCAATCACTTTGCCATGTTCGGAAGACAACATGTGAGCAAGCTCATCCATGTGGTTTTCAACAAGAGCTTTGAAATTGAACATCACCCTAGCGCGGCGTTGCGGGTTGGTCGCGGCCCAAGCAGGCTGAGCGGCTTGAGCTGCTGCAACAGCTTGATCCAGGACGGCTTGGTTGCCGAGTGCCACCCGCGCCTGCACGCCGCCATTGTTGGGGTCCATGATATCGCTAAACCGCGTCGCCGCAGGGGCTCCACCAACAAGAAAATGATCAATCTGGCGCATATGATATCCTTTAGTTTCCCGCTGCCTCTGCTCCATCAGCTTGGGATGTTCAAGGGGCTAGGACGCTCCGCCCCCTATCGAATCGCTTAGGCGCTAAGCTGGCTGGCCTCTGCCTCGTTCCATCACCTTCCTGCGGCGCTCTTCAACATCTTCGGATTTAACCTTCGCATTGGCCGAGCGAGATGTCTCGTCTTCCAGCTCAAGGCCATCGCCAAAACTCAAAGCATAGCCGTCATTGATCAAGCGCTTATAAGCTTGGGACATCTCTGGGTCGATTGATACCATATCTTTCGCAAGCGCCATGGCAGCCGCCATAAGCTCGTCCGGCGCAACAACGCGATTGACCAACCCCCAGCGCTCAGCGGTCGCGGCGTCAAGGAAGTTACCCGACAGGGAAAGTTCACGGGCTCGATAAGGGCCGATCAAACGGCTCAAGCGTTGAGACAGTCCCCACCCGGGCATGATCCCCACACGCGCATGCGTGTCGGCAAAGCGCGCTCCGCTGGAGGCAATTAAGACATCGCAGCACAATGCAATTTCGAAACCCCCAGTGATTGCAACACCGTTGACTGCGCCAATGATTGGTTTCGGGCAAGCCGCCATTGCGGCGACAATATCGTCTGCCTTGCCAGTTCCATTCGCAGCGCCAAGATTGCTTGTGTCCGCTCCCAGCTCTTCCAAATCCAGTCCGGCAGTAAAAGCGCGGTCCCCTGCCCCAGTCAGGATCACCACGCGAACCCCTTCATCCCCGGCTACGGTGCGGAATGCTGCAGCCAAAGCCTCCCTCACTGGCCGGGACAAGGCATTCATCGCTTCTGGGCGATTGATCGTGATGGTCGCAATCTGATCTTCGATAGTGGTCAAGACGACAGTCATTTTGGAGTTCTCCAGCTTGAGGCCTCGCCCTGCCTTGCAAGGCCCTTCGACAACACCCTCAAATTAGAGATTGAGTGCCTATGCACATTCGGTCCAGAGCGGATCAACGAATCGAGAGGGAAGTTTGATGGGAATATTGGCTGGCAAAGTCGTAGCCATTACAGGAGCAGGCAGAGGCGTAGGGCGGGAAATCGCTCTCTTATGCGCGAACGAAGGCGCTGCAGTGGTCGTCAATGATTTGGGGACAAGCGGCGAAGGAGAAGGCTCTGATCTATCCCCAGCGCAAGAGACTGTTCAAGACATTGTCAATACTGGCGGAAAAGCCATTGCGAATGGCGCAAGCGTCTCTGACCCCGCCGGTGCCGCATCGATCATCGAAGATGCAATCAAGGTCTTTGGCCGAATTGATGCGGTCGTTAACAATGCTGGCATCTTGCGAGATCGCATCTGGCACAAGATGAGCCATGAAGATTGGAATGCCGTTGTCGATGTTCATCTAAACGGCTGCTTCAATGTTTCGAAAGCCGCGACCCCCTATTTCAGGGATCAAGGATCGGGCAGCTTCATTCACTTCACATCGACCAGTGGCTTGATCGGCAATATCGGTCAGGCCAATTACAGTGCAGCAAAGCTTGGCATTGTCGGCCTTTCGCAATCCATTGCTTTGGACATGGCTCGGGCAGGCGTGCGATCCAATTGCATTGCGCCTTTTGCATGGAGCCGAATGACCGCCTCGATCCCAGCTTCTACTCCTGCAGAGCAAGAGCGGGTGGAACGGCTGAAAACCATGAGTGCAGACAAGATCGCGCCTCTTGTGGCCTTCCTTGCTTCAGATGCTGCAAGCGAAGTTACCAACCAGATTTTCGGTGTTCGCAAAAATGAGATTGTTCTTTTCTCCAAACCCCGCCCCATCCGTTCCATGACCAAAGTTGAAGGCTGGACGCCGCAGAGCATTGCGGACGAGCTTCTTCCCTCCTTCAAACCAAGTTTTGCGCGCGCTGACGAACGGTCTGGTGACGTATTCCCATATGATCCGATTTGAGAGGCCCGACATGAACCCCGGCATGGACCAAGAGACATTTGACGCCTTCATTGAGCAATTGCGCCGCTATGTGCGGGAACGGCTGATCCCTGCAGAAGATGATGTGATCGCCAATGACCGCATTCCCGAAGAGATAATCGCCGAAATGCGAGAGATGGGGCTTTTTGGTCTGACGACGCCAATCGATTTTGGCGGCGCAGGGATGAACATCAGCCAGTACATCGAGACGATCAAACAATTGAGTTACGCCGCCCCAGCCTATCGCTCCACAGTCTCAATCAATGTCGGCATGACAGGCAGTGCGATCAAAAACTACGGCACGCCAGAGCAGAAGGCCGAGTGGCTACCGCGCATCGCAGCGGGTGACATCGCCTGCTTCGGCTTGACGGAACCGGGTAGCGGATCAGACAGTGCCGCAATGCAAACCATGGCCGTCCGCGACGGGAATGGATATCGCTTGAATGGTACTAAGCGCTACATCACCAATAGCCCGCACGCCAAAGTCGGACTGATCATGGCACGCACCTCAAAGGAAGCGTTGCCAAAAAATGCTCATGTCAGCGCCTTCATTGTCGACATGTCCTCAGCAGGGATCAGCATTGGAAAGCCGGACAAAAAAATGGGCCAATCGGGCGCTCATATCGCGGATGTCATCATGGAAGATGTCTATATCCCCGGCGATGCGCTTGTCGGCGGTGAAGAGGGGCGCGGCTTTCAGATTGCTATGCAAAGCCTCGATAATGGCCGGCTTTCTGTCGCGGCAATGGGCGTTGGCATGGGGCGGCGTATCTTAGACACTGCCATTCGTTATGCCACCGAACGCAAAGCCTTTGGCGAAGCCATTGCCAATTTCCAACTGATCCAAGCCATGCTCGCCGATAGTGAGGCTGAGCTTTATGCCGCAGAATGTATGATTGCAGACGCTTGCGCTCGGGCCGACAAGGGCGAAGTCATTCTGCGCAAGGCAGCTGCGGCAAAACTATTCGCGACAGAAACATGTGGTCGCGTGGCTGATCGCTGTGTGCAGATTTATGGAGGCGCAGGCTATCTGGCCGAATATCCCGCCGAACGCTTCTTCCGCGATGCCCGCATCTACCGCATCTACGAAGGCACGACGCAGATCCTCCAGCTCCAGATCGCCAANNTTCCGCGATGCGCGCATCTTGCGAATTTACGAAGGCACAAGCCAAATCATGCAGCTCCAAATTGCCAAGCATTTGCTTCGCGAATTTGAGCGCGAAGGCGCGGTTTGGTAAGCCCTCATGTATAATCTGCTGAGCGGCCTTACCGTCATAGAGGCCTCGTCCTTTGTCGCGTCACCATCCGCTGGGCTTTACCTTGCGCAAATGGGGGCAGAGGTCATCCGCGTCGATCAAATCGGAGGTGGGCCGGATTTCAATCGCTGGCCGCTCGCTTATAATGGGATGAGCCTCTATTGGGAAAATCTCAATAGAGCCAAAAAGTCTGTCGCGCTTGATCTGGCCAGCGCTGAAGGTCGGGCCTTGCTTCAGCAACTGGCGGCAAAGGCAGGCATTCTTGTGACCAATTTCCCCGTCAACAGCTTCCTGTCTCACGAAAAACTAAGCGCTTTGCGGCCCGATCTGATCACAGTTCGGATCATGGGCCAGGCCGATGGCAGCTCGGCACTCGACTATACCGTCAATTCGGCGATTGGCATTCCTTTCATGACGGGGCCTGCTGAGATGGGCAACAAGCCAGTCAACCATGTGCTCGCCGCTTGGGATTTGCTGACGGGAGCTTATGCCGCATTCATGTTGCTGGCTGCGCTGCGCCACCGCGATCAAACCGGTGAAGGTCAAGAAATCCGCATACCCTTGCAAGATGTAGCGACCGCAAGCGTTGCCAATATGGGTATGATCGCAGAAGTTTTTACGAGCGGACACAATAGGGAGAGGCTTGGAAACGCTG
>DLOX01000223.1 GCA_002478575.1 Sphingomonadales bacterium UBA7473
CTTTGTGCCTTCGTGGCTTCGTGCGAGAAAAGGCGATGATTGAACCGCATCCATGCCCAGTAAATCTAGACTCGCACGAAGGCACAAAGACACAAAGGGAATGATCCCGGCAAGGAAAGCCCAACTCCCTAAAAAGCGCCGGAAAACTGCCGAAGTATACAGTGAATCGCACCTGTCGACCTTGTCAAAACCCACGCCTCGGCGAGAGACTTCACCCTGCCCCAGCGTCCGCAGCAGAACCGACCAGCGCTCGACGATGCCCCCAAAAGCCATCGATAACAGCGGATACAGATTGGCGAGCGAAGCGAGACAGTGGAGGAGTCGGATCGCTGCTTTGCTCATAGATCGATTTAGAACATAAAATGATCAAAAAGTCAATGGCGAGCCTTTTGTCCATCTGATAGGATTCGCCTAGTGCATTTAGCAGACTGGCATCGTAACTTTGACGTGAATGGGCCAAAGTTAATCTGTAGAGGAAGGGATCGGCTCAATGCTCGCGGGCGGTATTCAATATCGAAAGGCTAAACTTGGTGTGATACGACGTGCGATCTTATCCCTGTGCCCCCTCGCGATCATGGCCACCTCTGCTTGCGCCAATGATGAAGCAGAAGATCCCTTGAAAGCGCTCTATGATGTGAAGTGGGGCGATCCGAAATATCGATATGAGCCCTCGTTTCCCAGATCAGGCATTTACGTTAAACTGAATGATAAATGTGTTTTGAGCTATCGCAAGACCTATAACGCACTAAACGCGATTATTGGCGCTTCTACTAATCTAAGACCGCAGGGTCCCATCGTTGAACCTGGACTCGCGAGCGCTCTCAATCGAACATCAAAAATGCGAGGACCTGAAGGCTTTCTAGTGGGCCAAAGAATTCATGTCGGAAGTTGGAAATGCTGGTTAGAGAGTGATAAAAAAGTAGCGCAGGAATCACTCAATACTTGGCCGGACAAAATCCATGTTTACATCAATAATACTCCGTTGTCCCGTAGGGTACAACTACCTATAGCTAAAGAACATATTCAAATAAAACTAAACCTAAATAGAATTCGAAATGATAGATGCCAGCTAAATATAAAATTGCTCAATGGAAAAATTGACCTAGTGCGAGTTGATATTTTGGCTTACATAAAAACCTTAGACGAAATCGATTTTCAGCGTCATTTTTATATACTTGACTGCTTTTCTCGATCAATTTTAGCAGCGCATGGTTACTTTGGCGCTCTAACGATAGATCCAAATAATATATTGAGAGAACAGGATATAATGCAAAAGAATGAATATTTCTCGTTTCTATTTAAGTCTTTTGCGATACAAAATCAAAGACGGGAATATTGATCATGAGCTTATGAGTTGGAAAAGCAGTTAGAGATAATTGAAACCGCTCGTCGGACATCGTGGGTCCGCCCTCACCCCAAACTCACCCTACCCCCCGCATGCCGCTCTAACCGCCCTGCCAGTTCCAATTCCAGCAGCACCATCTGCACCACCGCAGGCACCAAGCCTGACTGCCGGATCAGTTCATCCACCGCGACGGGCGTTGGGCTGAGCAGATTGGTGATGCGGGTGCGTTCGGCGGTTCCGGGGTCTGGCATATCTTGCGCTCCGCCATAGTCGCGTTTGGGGCTGTTGAGCATCAGGCCCGATATGGGCCGCACGGTTTCCAGCACGTCGGCGGCGGATTGGATCAGAGTTGCGCCGTCCCGGATCAGCTGGTTGCAGCCTTGGGCGCGGGGGTCCATCGGCGATCCGGGCACCGCCATGACTTCACGGCCCGCCTCCGCCGCCAATCGCGCGGTGATGAGCGATCCTGATTTCGGCGCAGCCTCCACCACCACCGTTCCCACGCACAGCCCAGCGATAATGCGATTGCGGGAGGGGAAGTGGCGGGCCAGTGGCTCCCGCCCCGGCGGTTGTTCCGCGATGAGGATGCCACGCGTCGCAATATCCTCCTGCAAATCCTTATTTTCGGGCGGATAGGCAATGTCGATCCCGCTCGCGATCACGCCGACCGTGCCATTGGCGATGGATCCTTGATGCGCCGCCGTATCAATGCCCCGCGCCAAGCCAGATACAATGAGCATGCCATCATCCGACAGGCCCTGCGCCAAAATCCGAGCGAACCGGCACGCCGCCGCAGAGGCATTGCGGGCCCCGACCAGCGCAACCGCTGGCCGCTCCAGCAAGCGCAAATCTCCCCGCACGATGAGCGCAGGGGGTGCGGAATCAATCTCCGCCAGCAAAGCGGGGTAAAGCCCTTGGCCAACGAACAAGTAACGCGCGCCGAGCCGCTCCACCGCTTCCACTTCGCGGGCGATATCGTCGTTCTTGGCAAGGATCGGCGCTTTGCCGCCGCCCCGCGCTGCAAGGTTGGGAATGGCCTCAATCGCGGCCCCTGCCGTGCCAAAGCGCTGGATCAGCTGAAAATAGGTGATGGGCCCAATATTGGGCGAGCGGATCAAGCGCAGCCGATCAAGCCGATCCTGATCCGCAGGTGACGTCATCCTTTGCTGGCGCCGATACGCGGCTCGGTGCCGTCGCGAAGGCGGCTGATATTATCGCGATGCTTCCAGATGAGGATCGCGGCGAGACCGGTAAGCACAAGCGCGGTTCGCTGATCAAGCAAAAAGTTCGCTGCAATGGGAGCAGAAACGGCAGCCGCCATGCCCCCAACGCTGGATATGCGCGTGATCGCCATCGCGCCTAGCCAAACGGCGGCAAAGATAAGCCCCAACATCCAAGACAGCGCCAGCGCGATGCCCACCAAAGTCGCAACGCCCTTCCCGCCTTTGAAGCCCAGCCACACGGGATAGATATGGCCGAAGAAGGCCCCAGCACCCGCAACAATCGCAAGCGACGGATCAACCATCCGCGCCAAACAGACGGCTGCTGCACCCTTGGCCGCATCGAGCAGCAATGTCCCTGCGGCAAGCCCCTTGCGTCCGGTGCGCAGCACATTGGTCGCGCCGATATTGCCTGAGCCAATCTGGCGGAGATCGCCTGCGCCAAACATCCGCGTCAGGATCACGCCAAAGGGGATGGAGCCCAGAAAATAGCCCCCAACCATAGCCACCGCTGTTGTCATGATGTCCATATTGTCGCTTTCTTCCAATCAAAGCCCGCTCTGTCTAGCCCTAATCTGCTTGATGAGGGGCAAGCCCCCTGTCTATAGCTGGACGTCATGACGGATTCCACTGCCCGCCCGATCCTGATCTTTGATTCCGGCGTGGGGGGATTGTCCGTCTTGGCGGAAATCCGGGCGCTTTTGCCGCATGCGCCTTTGATCTACGCGGCTGATAATGCCTGGCATCCTTATGGCCCCCGGACCGAGGCCGAAATTGCGGCGCGGGTGCCCGCCTTGCTGGGGCGTCTGACCGAGCGATTCCGGCCTTGTGTGGTCGTGATTGCTTGCAACACTGCGGCGACGATTGCCCTGTCGCATGTCAGGGCCGCGTTGGACCTTCCCATCGTCGGTACAGTCCCCGCCATCAAACCGGCAGGCCTCGCAAGCAAAAGCCGCGTGATTGGCGTGTTGGGCACGCAAGCCACGGTGCGGCAACCCTATGTGGATCGCCTAGTCGCGGAGTTCGCAAGCGACTGCACCGTGTTGCGGCTTGGCTCCGCCGAGTTGGTGCGGATCGCCGAAGAAAAGCTGCGCGGGCACGCCCCCGATCTCAATGATATCAAAAAGATAATGGAAGGACTTTACGATCAGCCTGAAGGTCAATCGATTGATCAAATCGTGTTGGCCTGCACTCATTTTCCCTTATTACGAGACGAAATTGCGACCGTCAGCCCACCCGGCGTGACTTTGGTCGATAGCGGAGCCGGGATCGCCCGACGCACGGCATTTCTGACGCAGGACATTGTCTGGCCAGGTGCCCGCAGCGCTGGCCGAGCGATATTTACGCTCAGTAACGATGATGTGGAGTTGCTTGCCCCTGCCCTAACAGGCTACGGCCTCACTGAGATCGACTATTTGTGAGGAAGAGGAGCCGCAATGCCGCTGAGTGACGCGCAATTGGTGGAGCGTTTCAACAATAAGCGAGCGGCGACGTCCGTGATCTTGAATGCCAAAATCCTTGAGGTCCGCTCTGCCGACGGTTTTGTGCGGATGAGCTATGATATCGGCCCCGATTTCTGCAACCCCAGTGGCGCGGTGCAGGGCGGGATTGTGACTGCGATGCTGGATGATGCGGCCGCCTTCGCGTGCATCGTGAAGTCAGGCAAAGCGATCTACGTGTCGTCCCTCGAGCTTAAGACCAGCTTCTTCAAATCGGCCAAAATGGGGCGGCTCTATGCCGAAGGGCGGTGCTTGAAGCTGGGCAAAACCATTGCTTTTTTGGAAGCGGACCTGACCGATGAGGAGGGGCAATTGCTTGCTCGCATGACAACCACAACCGCCCCGCGCCCGATTATGGACAAACCCCGTCTCGTCGAAGGGCAACCCGCATGAGCGGTGGCGGCAAAGGCACATTGTTTCTCTTGAAAGAGCGCCGCTTCGGCCCGCTTTTTGTCACCCAATTCCTTGGCGCGTTTAACGACAATATGTTCCGGACCGCTATGGTCATCCTAGCGATCTACGGCATTTACAATGACGAAGCGAAAGAGGCACAGTTTAGCACGACCGCCCAAGCCCTGTTCATTCTGCCCTTCTTCCTGCTGTCTGCCGTCGCCGGGCAATTGGCCGATAGCCGAGACAAAGCTGGCCTGATCCGCATCATCAAGACTGCAGAAATCATCATCATGATCGGCGGCGCAGCTGGGCTATTGCTCCAGAATATCCCGCTTTTGCTCGCAGCGCTCTTTGCGATGGGCATTCACTCGTCCTTCTTTGGACCCATTAAATATGCGATTTTGCCGCAGCATTTGGACAGCGACAATGTGCTCGGCGGCACGGGGCTGGTCGAGGCCGGCACCTATATCGCGATCCTCCTCGGCACCATTGTCGGCGGCATGATCCCTTACGAATGGGCGGCTGGCGGCGTGTTGCTGACTGCAATCGTGGGCAGGATATCCGGCGGCATGGTGCCTCCTGCTCCGCCCGAAGTCAGCGAAAAGCCGGTTTCCATTGACTGGAATATCTTCCGCGCGTCGTGGCAGCTTTCGAAGATGGTCATGAAGGTGAACCGCGTGAAGCTCGCGATCATCTGCATCAGCTTCTTCTGGTCGATTGGGGCGTTGCTGGGCGCACAGTTCCCGCCGCTCGTTAAGAATGCGCTGGGCGCAGACAAAGATGTCGCAACGCTGTTTCTGGCGATTTTCTCGGTGGGCGTTGCTATCGGCTCCATCGCAGTAAACCGCTTGCTCAAAGGTGAGGTTTCCGCACGATATTCGCCAGTTGCGGCCAATTTGATGGGGCTGTTTGTTCTTCTCCTCTGGTGGGGTGTGCATCAATGGACCCCTGTTCCCGGCTATCTGATGGGCATCCGGGAGTTCGTCCAATACGGCATCGCTGATCTGATCATTTTGGCGCTGTTCGGGATTGCCGTTTTCGGTGGGATGTTTGTGGTCCCGCTCTATGCGTTTCTGACCGTGACCGTTGCGAAGAATGAGACGGCCCGAACCATCGCCGTCAATAATATCGTCAATTCAGGCTTCATGGTCGCCGCGACCTTGTCGCTTGGCGTGCTGGTCAGCCTCGGCGCAACCATAGAAGGCACGCTGATTTATGTAGCCTTTGCCTGCTTGGTCGCAGGCGGCATTGCGATCTTGCTCCATCGTGCAACCGATGAGGCCTTGCCGGTCTCTGAACCGACGCTCGATCCCGAAGTCTGATCAAGCCTCTTCTTTTTCAACCCATTCCGGAAAGAAGCTTGGTTCAATCGCTGACCAACCCGGCGCAGTGGCTGCCGCTTCGCTGATCGATTGAAGCAGGAACCGCCGCCGTAGCGGATGCAAGGTCGGCAAGGCCGCCGCGCCGCAAAAGGCCGTCGGCAACCACGGCCTAACGGAGGCGCCCAAGAGACGCTCATACAAGAAGCGAAATTCGCTAAAGCCCTCCAAACGATCCTGCCCTAGGTCAAAACCGGCAACGGCGATCAAGGGCCCCATGAAGGGGTGCAAAGCCACATACCCCCCATCGGCAGGCATAGTTTGGCGGACAATGTCCAGGGTTTGATAGACCCGGGTTTGTGCCTTGATACTGGCTGTCTCAAGCCCATCGCGAGCCCAATAAAGGACCGGGTCTCTTCGACCGAAAGCCACGTCAAGCGAGCGCCTGATATAGCGCTGACTGGCGGGGCTAAACGAGCTAAACTCCTTCAGTTCGTGTAAAGTGGATTTCCCGTCACCCTGTTTCGTCAATGATGCCATCGTCATCACCCCCAATGTTGCCAGGCTCGGCCTAGCGAAACTTTGTTATCCGCTTTTATGGTTAACAGGGAATTAAGAAGCTGATCGACCAAGTGGCTTCGCCATTCGACCGGAGTTTAGGGCAGGCTGGCGTCCAACCTGAAGCGCAGCTATGCCAAAAGCATGCATGACCCTGCGCCAAATGAACAATCCCATCTGCCGGCATCGACCGTCCTAATTTCGATCTTTGGATTTTGGCTTTTTTACGCCTTGGTGGTCACGCTTCGCGCAATGGTGATGGATTTTCCGCTTCAAGATCAATTGGCGCAGCGGCGCATCTTTGTGATCGCCGCTGGGATGGTCGTCACAATTATAGTGTGGCAAATCCTCAAGCTGGCTGACCGCCGTCCCCTTTGGCAGCGGATCACGCTGGCAGCTGCAGTCTGCGTTCCAGCGGCGCTCGTGATCGCCCATGCCAATTATTATATCTTCAATATTTATGATCAAGAAACTCTCTTAGATATTGAACGCATTAGGAAAAGAACAGGTTTCCAGCCGAGCTTCTGGGTTGAAATCGTTGAAGTCGCCATTTCCCGTTATTTCTTCCTTATCGCTTGGTCCTCACTCTATTTGGCGCTTGGCTATGCCCATTCGGTCCGCTTTGCAGAACGGCGTGCAGCCGCTTTTGAGCGTGCTGCCCAGCTTTCAGAGCTTAGGGCGTTGCGATATCAGCTCAATCCACATTTCCTGTTCAACACGCTCAATTCGCTCAGCGCATTAGTGATGACAGGACGTCAGGCCGAAGCAGAGTCGATGATCCTCAACCTCGCTGATTTCTATCGCAACAGCCTGACCAGTGATCCATCGGGCGATATCCCACTCGCAGATGAATTCGAAGTTCAGCGGCTCTATCTGGAGATCGAGAAAGTAAGATTTCCTAGTCGTTTGACGACTAAGCTTGATCTCCCCGATGAGCTTTCCAGACTTGCCGTTCCGGGCCTCATCCTGCAGCCTCTCGTCGAAAATGCGGTGAAGCATGGCGTGGCCAAATCATCTAACCCTGTGAACATCAGCCTCAGCGCAAAGGCGGAAAATGGCCAATTGGTTGTGACAGTCGAAAATGACGGCCCCGCACCAAAACAGCCAAATGCAAATGGCATAGGGCAAAGCAATGTCAAAGACCGGCTGTTCGCTCGATATGGCGCCAAGGCCAGTGCTCATTTGGCCCCCCGCAGCGAGGGTGGGTATCGCGCTTCCCTCTCCTTCCCCTTGGTGAATCATGGCTGAATCGAAGATAAATGCTCTCAAGACCCTGCTGATTGACGATGAGCCTCTCGCAATCGATCGCATGATTTCGCTTTGTGAGACCCTTGAGAATATCGCGATCATGGGGGCAGCGAACAATGGAGCGATGGCACTGTCTTTGATCGAGTCACTGAAACCCGATCTCATCTTGCTCGATATTACGATGCCAGACCTTGATGGCCTTGAGATGGTCAAACGGCTCGAAAGGGCAAATGGCCATTTGCCGGTCATCATCTTTGTGACCGCCCATAATGATTTTGCAGTCCAGGCTTTTGACACGCCAGCGGTCGACTATCTGCTGAAGCCCATTTCCAAGGAACGGCTTGTCCGTGCGATTGAACGGGCAGCATTGGCCCTAGGCCGGAATGCATCGAGCGAAGCGCCGGTTTCCACCTATTTGAGCGAACTTTGGGTGCCTCACCGGTCCGAACTGGTGCGAATTGGTGCGCATCAGATCGACAAGATAGAGGCAGAGCGCGATTATATGCGGCTTCACGTCTCAGATCGGAGCTATTTGCTTCATCAAACAATCAGCAAACTTGAAGAGCAACTCGATCCGGAGGTCTTCTTGCGCGTTCATCGCTCCACAATCATTCGTAAAGACCATATTGCTCGGCTCGGCCATGATGGGGCTGGCAGCTGGCACGTTGATCTGGCGAGCGGGGAGACCATCAGGATCGGTCGCACCTATTTGAAACGTGTGAAAGAGCTGGCGGGGCGATAACGCCCTTAACTCGGTCTTAACCAGTCTGATTTACATCCACAGCATCGTTCCGGCTGATTGGATAACATCATGCGCACATTTCTTGTCTTGCTCGCTTCTACCACTCTCGCCGCTTGTGGCGGTGCTGGCGTCCAAACTGCGGGCAGTGTTGCCCCACAAACCGGCAGTGGCTCGGGTGGCACAGGCGGCGGAAGCTCAGGTGGCGGCACAACTCCGCCTTCGGGACACACCTTTGTCAATCCCACTGAGGAAAAGACATACAACGGCATTGGTGGTGCGCATTCTTACAAATATTCCACCAATGGCCGCGGAGACGATCCGAGCACACGCGCCATTGAAGGCATTAGCGGGCAAGATGGCCAGCTCTATGCGGGTGACGCTTCCACGGCGCGTGATAGTGGGATCACCATTAGCTACAATCCGCGCGATGCCATATTCAATCTCAAGATCACTCGTCCACTTGGAAATGTCGATCAGACCGTTCGCTTCCAAGACCCTGCTCATCGCACAGACTTTGGCGGCGCGAATGAGCCCCAAGGCGGTGTTCCCGACATAACCAGCAAGGGCGTTCGCTACTTAGAAGTAGACAGCGGATCCTCTGGCGTGTTGGTTTTTGACACTTCGATTTCAGACGCCTTCCCGATCCGCGAAAAGGCTTCGAAATCGGATGTTTCGACATTCTTCTATCAGAAGCCCGGAACAACCACCAAATATGTAACTTACGCCGGTTTCGTTCGGAACTCGGTGTCCATCGTCGAAGTTAAACCGGACAACGCTACTCCCTATCTGCAACATGACTATGTTTTGGACAGGGCCTCTTTCGTATTCGGTGAGCGAACCAGCAATGGTTCAGTGCCTCGTACCGGCACCGGAACCTTCAACGGTCAAATGATCGCATCAATGGTGTTTAACGATCAGCTTGACATTGATGGCGCCGCTCCAACCTACTTCCAGTGGATGCACGGCACTTCTTCAACTGTCATGAATTTTGCTGCCAACACCTTTACCTTGGCATTGAACGGCACAGTCCTAGCGCCATTGTTCGATATTTACACGAGCAAACAATTCACTCTTCAAAACGGCGCAACCTTCACTGCAGCTGGAAGTGGACGAATTGACCTGGTCAATGCCGGTGGATTTTTGGGCAGTTTCCAGTCAGCATTCTTTACAAACACCAACGGCGATCGCCTCAACGTATCGATCGAAGGATCGAGCATTGATGGCGCACTCTACGGCCCCGCTGCTGAAGAAGTCGGTGGAGGTTTCCGCATCGTCGGCGGCGTTCCTGATGAACGCGTTGACATCTTAGGCGCTTTCACCGGAGTCAAGTAAGTGGCGCGCTTGGGGGGATGGAAGACTGCGGCGCTGGGATCGACTCTCGCCGCTTTCTTCATGCAGCCGGGAACAACCCGAGCGAATGATGCTGCTCCAGAGTTGCTGTCAGCAGCGCAAACCGGGCAATGCAATGACAATAGCTGCACGGTGCAAATGACCGCTCAGCAGCTATTGGGCACTGCAGAAAAGCTAGTTTCTGAGCATCGCTTTGACGAAGCCGCACCTTTGTTGGATGCATTGGCGCAGGCTCCGCAGATTGCCTTGGAGCGAGACTTTCTCCTCGGCTATGCAGCAGTGGAACAAGGCAAAACCGAAGATGCCGTTCGCATCTTCCGCAAAATCCTGAACAAGAATCCAGAGCAAACTCGCGTGCGGCTAGAGCTTGGCCGCGCCTTGATGCTTCAGGGCAAGACACTGAACGCCGATCATCATTTCCGGCTCGCGCAACAAGATCGCGATTTGCCGGATGATGTCGCTGCGATGGTACGCTCAACACGCGGCGTGTTGCGGACGAAGCGCAATTGGGCGTTCAACATGGATTTCGGTTTCGCGCCGGACAGCAACATCACCAATGGGACCAATGCCGAAACCGTGAGTGTGAATGTCGGACCTTTCGAACTTCCACTACAGCTTGATGAATCGGCACGCAAAAAATCAGGTACCGGTCAATTTGTGACATCCGGCGCATCGGCGCGCTTTGGCTTCATTGGCGAAAGCCGTTTGCTGGTCGAGGGCAATAGCCAATTCACAAATTATAGCGGCAAGACCTTTGACGATTTTGCAGTCGAGCTTGCTGTGGGCCCAGAAGTTGATGTGAGCGATAGGACACAGGTGAGCCTGCAAGCCCTTGGATCGCAGCGCTGGTATGGTGGCCGCCGCGCCGCAACGGGCTTTGGCGTTCGTGCCGGCATCCAACGCGATCTTGGTGATGTCAGCCGCCTGGGCTTGACCATAGATGCCCGCCGTCAGGAGTCTGGATTTTCAACGGCCTATAGCGGTTGGCAACTTGGTGCCTATGCCAGCTACGAACGCGTCATCGCGCAGCGCTTCATCGCCTCAGCCACCTTGTTTGGGCGCCGTGATGCATTGAACTCAAAGCCTTATGCTTCGTTTGAAACTGGGGCGAATCTTGGCATCGCAGGCGAACTACCCATGGGTCTGAACGCAGCACTTTCTGTTGGCGCTTCAAGAGCTTGGTATGATGGAGCACTTGCGCTGTTCTCACCAGACCCTCGGAAAGACTGGCGCCTCAATGCCCGCGCGCAAATCGGGATCAGAGCGCTGCGGATCGCAGGCTTCTCCCCGTCAATCGCCTATAGCTATTCTGCAAGCCTGTCCTCACTCACGCTTTACGACAGCAAGCGCAGTCGCTTTCGGTTCGCTCTCGCCCGCTACTTCTAGAAGCGGTCGGGGCGAACGACTTCAACGTCACTGATCACAACGACCAAGCCATATTCATCCAGATGCGGGGCAAGCGCATCGACCAGCGCTGAGACTTGCTCCTCCTTCGCGACAGCAACGAACATCTTCTTGGCCAGGGCTCCGCTGACATCCTCATCCCGCCAGCTCCCTGTGCGACCTTTGCCTGAGGAAACTGGCAGGAAGGTATGATGCGGAATACCGACGGCTTCGGCTTCCCCCGCGAGCCATTTCGTCAATGGGCTATCGACCAAGATGTCGAGCCGCTTGCGTTTGACCAGTACAACCATGATCTTCTCCTATGCCGCCAACTGCAGCGCCGCCCAGGTGAAAAGCGGGATGGACACTAAGATGTTAAACGGAAAGCTGACGGCCAGCGACATGGAGAGGTAAAGCCCCGGATCAGCTTGCGGCAATGCCATCCGCATTGCGGCGGGCACAGCGATGTAAGACGCGCTCGCCGCCAACATCGCAAAGGCCGTTACGGTGCCCACGTCGAGACCCAAAGCATTGGCTGCAAATAAAGCAATGGTGCCATTGATCAGCGGCACGACAATTGCGATCCCCGCCAAAATCGGCCGCATTGATTTGCTTTCGCGCAACCGCCTGACCGCGATCAGCCCCATATCGAGGAGGAAGATGCACAGGATGCCAGAGAAGCCCGCAGTAAAAACGGGCGCGATCCCAACATAACGATCCTCACCAATGATCAGGCCGATGATGAAGCCGCCGATCAGCAGCAGCACCGATCCGTTGAACAAAACCTCATGCCAAAGATTGCTCCCCGGAGCAGACTTATCCTGTTTCAACCCGCCTTTCGCCAAGATCAAACCGGTGAGGATCGCTGGCGTTTCCATCAGCGCAAGCACGCCAACCATATAGCCTGCCGGGGCAAGACCTTCGCCGGTCAGCACCTGGCTCGCAGTCACATAGGTTACGATGCTAACCGAGCCATAATGCGCGGCGACTGCGCCGGCGTTAAGCCGGTCCACTTTCCCAATTTTCGTCAGCAAAGCGAAAGCAATCAACGGCAAGGTGAAGCTTAGGACTATGCCGAGCGCTGCCGCCGAAAACATCTCGCTCGATGCCCCAACAGCCGAGACTTGAACCCCGCCTTTCAGGCCAATCGCCGCCATCAGGTAGATGGACATCCCCTTTGCAATCTGTTCGGGCACCGCCAAATCAGATCGCACCAGCGCCGCGAAAGCCCCCAAAATGAAGAACAGGACGGGCGGGGAAAGCAATGTATCGAAAACAGACATGGGGAGAGGCCTTGTTACGTCTCCCCGGTCTGTCCGCGATCTGTCACTTTGGCAAGCCCGCAAAAAGGGCAGTGCCGCAAGGAGTTAACGCCTTCGCTCTTCCAATGCTCGTTCCCAATTGAGGGCATGGGTCACAATCTGATCCAAATCATCATGCTGAGGCACCCACGGCAAGGTGGATTTGATCAAGGCATTGTCCGCAATCAAAGCATCCGGGTCCCCTGCCCGGCGGCCTTCGACGACCCGCGTCAGCTTCATATTGGTCACGCGATCAACGGCATCCAGCACCTGTTGCACCGAATAGCCATTGGAATAGCCGCAGTTCATGACGTGACTTTTGGTTGGTTCTTCGGTCAGCTTTTGCAGCGCCAACACATGGGCCTGCGCCAAGTCAGAGACATGAATATAGTCGCGCACGCCTGTGCCATCGGGCGTATCATAGTCTGTGCCAAACACCGCGACTGAGGCACGTTTGCCAAGCGCGGCTTCCACCGCGACCTTGATCAAATGCGTTGCGCCTGCCGTCGATTGCCCCGTGCGGCCTTGCGGATCGGCACCCGCCACATTGAAATAACGCAGCGCGCAATAGTTCATCGGATGAGCGAAAGCGACATCGGCCAGCATATGCTCAGTCATCAGCTTTGACATGCCATAAGGATTGATCGGCAGCTTCGGACTATCTTCGCGGACCGGAACGACTTCGGGGATGCCATAAGTCGCGGCGGTCGAAGAAAAGATGAAATGCCTCACGCCACAGGAGACCGCCGCCTCAATCAAGGTGCGGCTATTGGCAGTGTTATTGCGATAATATTTGAGCGGATTTTCAACCGATTCCGGCACAATGATTGATCCTGCGAAATGCATGATCGCGCCAATGCCATGCTTGGCCAGCACAGACTCAACAAAGCCCGCATCGCCCACATCACCCTCTTCCAACGGCACATCATCTGGAATGGCCCAGCGGAATCCAGTGGTGAGGTTATCAATCACAACAACCGGCCACCCCGCATCGCGAAGGGCAAGCACAGCATGGCTACCAATATAGCCGCAACCACCAGTGACAAGGACGGGAAATGGGGAGGAGTTTGTCATAAAGAACTCTCTAACGCTGCTTTGTTAAATTTCCACAAAACTGACCAGCGGCGGTGCTCCTTGGAGCCTTGGTGTCTTGGTG
>DLOX01000188.1:0-5865 GCA_002478575.1 Sphingomonadales bacterium UBA7473
TCCCTCGGCCAAAAAAAAGGCCCCGGAGTTTCCTCCGAGGCCCTTTTTGTTGGCAGTGAATTCAGCCTAGAACTTAAATCCAGCTTCGACACCGATCACGCGGCGCGCACCGGGTGAGACGAAGCTGCCGCCGAATTCGATCGCGGGAATGACTTCGTTCAGATACTTCTTGTCGAAGAGATTTTCGGCGAAGACAGCCAATTTCCAGCTTTCGCCTTCAACGCCCAGGCGACCATTGAACACGCCGAACTTGTCACGCCGCGCGATGCTGTAGTTGGCGTTGCCGACGAAAGCGGGCGCCGCAAGCGCGGAGATGGGAAGCAAACCGCTGAACAATGTCGGACGCTCCTGATCTTGCACGGTGTGGAACCACGTCGGACCAGTCAAGCGATAGTCACCGCGCGCGATAACTTTGATGCTGTCGCTGATCGGTTGTGTGAACTGAGCACCCAAGTTGATCGTATAGTCTGCCGTGTAAGGCGATTTGTTGCCCACTGTGTAAGGACGGCTGCTGTTCCGCTTGATCTTGCTGTCCGTCACGTTGACCGATCCAAACAAGCTGAACCAATCAGCGACCTTGGCGTTCACATTCAATTCGGCGCCGATCACATTCACCCGATCAATGTTGGATACCGTGCGGAGCAGGCCGAAGCTTCCGACGAAAAATTCGAAGAACTGCATATCCTTAATCCGCGTGGCATAGCCCGCCAGATCAAAGGTCACGCGCTTATCAAGGAACGATCCTTTGATTCCCACTTCAAACGCGCTGGAGACTTCTTTGTCATATTGATCAGGAATGCTGACATTCGCGTTGATCGTGCCTGGCGTCACGCCATTGTTGAAGCTGGCGTTGATGACGGCAGATGAGCCTTGATTGTTGAAGCCGCCCGATTTGAACCCAATGCCCCAGTTGGCATAGATGTTCGTATTGTCATTAGGCCGCCAGCTGAGGCTGATCTTAGGCTGGAACTGTTTGAAGGTTTCAGATTTAGGCGTCAGCGCACCAAAGGCTTGACCGGGGTTGATCGGACCGCCTGTGAAAGGGTCAGTCGCGGTCGGAACGCGACTTGATGTCTGGCGATCTTCAATGTCGTAACGGAGAGCAACGCCCAGCTTCAACTGATCGGATATTTCATAGTCCGCTGAGCCGAACGCTGCATAAACGTTCGTTTTGAATGCGTCTGCCAAGAGCAGTGACGTGGGGTTGGATGAAGTCGGAGCGTTGTAAAGCTGACGGATCACGCCTTGGCCCGTATCTGCACCCAAGCTGACGCCTGTGTCGCGCTTGATGTTCAAATAATAAGCGCCAAGCTGCCAATTGAGGGCGCCATCGCCGCTGGAGGCCAAACGGATTTCAGCGCTGAAATCCTTCTGGTTCCGCTCTTGATATTGGGTGCCGTCGCAGGTGGTTGGCGAATAGGGACCAAAGGTGGACCCATTGGCCGGTGCGAAGATGAAGGGCACTGGAATTTGGCCAATGCCGCCGGGCTGATTGACCGCAAAGCCAGTCCGCGCCGCAGTCGAGGCGAAGCAGGCCGCTACTGCCGCATTGCCCGCAGGCTGAGCCGCGCTGATGTAACGTGCAAAGTCAGCCGACGTTCCATCCGCAACCAAGCTTTGCTCCACATCCGAATAGAGTGCCCAAGCGGTCAGCTTGGTTGATCCGAAATCATGATCAATCTTGATCGACGCATCGAAGCTCTTTTGATCATTGGTTGGTCGGATATTGCCATAATAACGAAACGGATGCTCATTCACATCTTCGTTGAATGCCGCGTTCGCGCCTGCAAAGTTGGGCAGGTGGAAAGCTGCGTTGAAGTTGATCGATGCGCCTGACAGGTCGGCATAACGTGCCTTCACGTCGATTTCGGTATTGTCGCCCAGTTCAGCGACAAAGCGACCATCGATCGAATAGACTTTCTGATCGTCCACAACCTTGCGATTGCCAAGGAAGATGTTGCGATAAAAGCCATCGGTCGTCCGGTAATAGCCGGAAAGCACAATGCCTGCACCTTCGCCAACTGGGGCTGCGATATGGCCGACCAGTTCGACCGTATTCTCATTGGCGTAGCTTGCGCGAACGGCCCCTTCAAATTCGTCGCCCGGCTTCAATGTGCTGACCACAATTGCGCCAGCGGCTGCGTTGCGGCCATAGATGGCGCCTTGTGGGCCTTTCAAGATTTCGATTTGGCGGAGTGTGCCTTGCACCTGATTGAGTTGGGCTGTGTTGGTTTTGAGAATGCCATCAACAACCAATGCAACAGAGCTTTCCGCATCGCGCGCGCCATTGATGCCGCGGATGTTGATCTGCGTGTCACCGGCTTCGGCTGTGCCCGTCACGATTGTCACGCCGGGGGTGAGTTGTGCGAAGCCCTGCGCGTCATCCACGCCGGTCCGCGCAAGCGTCTCAGCGGTTAGCACTGCAACAGAGGCAGGCACATCGATCAGTCGCTCGTTTTGTCGGCGTGCAGTAACGATGATCTCGCCGTCCTCAGCGGCTTCGTCTTCGGCTGGCGCGTCTTGAGCGAGCGCCGGAAAGGCAGTGATGCTGAAGGCAGCTATGCTCGACAGCAAGATGGTTTTGGTCATGCGCATTTTAGTCTCCCTGACTATTTTTGGTTTTAAACCAGCGGGTTGGCCCCGCTCATATAAACATATACTTCTTGAAACTTACCATCTCGGATACGCCAGAAATTGGTGTTGAACAGCCGCGTGACGCTTCCGTCATGGCCGGTCAATACGGCTTCAAAGCAAGCCGAGATGCGGCCATTCTTCTCATCAACCGTGCAGGTGAAATCCTTGTGGATGATGGTTTGCCAACACTCGAAAAAGTCTGTGAACATGCGGCGAAGCTCGGCTTTGCCTGCATGGCGGGTGAACGCTGTTTGCACGCAGAATAATGCCTCATCGTGGAAGCAATCCAAGACGGCATCCATATTCTTGGCATCAACCTGCGCGAAATAACGCTGAATGGCGAGATCGATCAGCGCGGCACGATTGAGTGTGGGTTCATACTGCATCAGGCATCCCCTTCCTTCAACAGATTGTCGCCGGACATATAGACGTAAACCCGGTGGAACTTGTCACCCTTCAGATAGAAGCGGTTGCAATTCTCATAGCGGAGCTCGTCGCCCCCATTGGGCGTGATCAGCACCGTGAATTGCGAATTGATCGTATTCGTATCGGGATCGCAAGTGTGCACGAAATTACCGTGCCAGATGGACGAAAAATCCGCGAACAGCTTTGTGAACATGGCCCGGATCGCAGCTTTGCCATTGTGCACCGTCGCCGATGTCACTTCGGTCAAAATTGCATCTTCGGTGAAGCAATCGAGCACTTGATCCATGCCCTTATTATCCACGCCATCGAAATAGCGCTTCGTGACGATATCAATATAATAGGGATAGGGCAGGGCCGTTTGGCCGCTGCCACCCTCAGTCCACTCGCTCATCAGGCATGTCCTTTTCGGATACCGGCATCATTGCCGACTTCAGGGGAAGGGAAAGCTCTTTTGCTATGGCTGAGGCCCATGGAGACGAGCAGCTCTGCTTGTTTGTAAGCCACAAGACCGGGATTGATGACGGGAATAGGGAGATTATCAGCAAGCCATGCCGCCGATTGGTGCATGGTGGTTGAGCCGAGCACGATCACATCGGCGCCATCCTCTTCCATCGCTCTTGTCGCTTCGGCCTTCAGCTTTTCGAAGATAATCTCTTCCTTGCCCGCCAGAAGCTCAGTCACATCAGGTCGCGTGTCGATGGACCGCAGCGAAGCGCACCGATCCCAAAGCGCATATTCGGTGAGTGTCTTTTCGTACAAGGGGAACCATTCATCCCACATAGTCAGCACCGTGAACTGCTTGCCCAGCATCATCGCCATATGAAAGGCGCATTCGCCGGGGCCAACAACCGGAATGGACAAGCGAGACCGCAAAGGGCGCAGACCTGAGTCGCTCACGGTGTCGATCACAACTGCAGAATAGCCCTCGGCCTCGGCATCAATGCCCGCTTGAAACACGGTCCAATCCATGAGGAGCATATCATGATAGCTGTCGCCCAACGCAGCGCCCCAGCCGACTGCTTTAAATTCTGGCTGAAAACCGGGCGCGATGACATTGGCGGGAAGCTGTTCGGCGCGATTAGCAACGCCAGCTTCGTCCATAGGAATGGGGACGATCACTTTGATCCGGTGCGGGTCAGTCACGGCGAACGATGCTCCCTCTCAATTTCTCTGTGACCGTTATTGTATACAAAGAGAAAAAGTCAAGCTAATGCTATTGACCATGTCGAAGGCATCAGACCGCGCTTACGCGCAAATCAGAAGCATGATCTTGTCAGGGGCTCTCCCCCCTGGGGAGCAGATCAGAGAAGAGCAGCTGGCCGAGCGATGTGGCGTGTCCCGTACGCCCGTCCGCGATGCGCTCAGGAGGCTAGAGGCAGAGCTCTTCATTCGCCGATCAGAATCGCAACGCAGCTTTGTCGCCGATTGGTCGCTGGGCGATGTCGAAGAGGCTTTTGCGCTTCGGACGATGCTGGAAAGCCACGCCGCAAGGCGAGCGGCGGAGCGGATCGGCTGGGATCAGCTTGAGCGACTGAGGCTGGCCAATGCCGCCATTTCTAAGGCCATCGAGGCAGACATACCTGAAGTTCCGACATTCCTTGTTCAAAACCGACTTTTCCACGCTATCATACTTCAAGCAGCGGCTTCACCTCGGCTTTCGGCCATGTTGGCGCAAGTGGTTGAACAGCCCGTCGTGGTGAGAACGGCCCTTCACTATGACAAGCAGAATCTTGCTCGTTCCCTGCACGAACATGAGGAGCTTGTGTTGGCTTTTGCGCGCCGTGATGGCGATTGGGCAGAGGCTGTCATGACGGCTCATATCCGTCGCGCCTTTCATGCCTATGCCGATGCTCATGCTCAACAGCGGGAGCAAGAGGCCGCCTGAAGCCCATCTTGATTTTGTATACAAATATGCGAGAAGCTTGATTCGTGATGATCCCAGACTCCATTTCTTTCGTTGAAGTTGGTCCGCGCGACGGACTTCAAAATGAATCGGTGCTGATCAGCACTGCTGACAAATTGTCGCTCATCGGGCGGGCCATCGATGCTGGAGCTCGCCGGATCGAAGTAACGAGCTTTGTTCATCCCAAACGCGTCCCCCAAATGGCCGATGCGGAAGATGTCTGCGCGGGCCTGCCCGTTCGGACGGACATGAACTATATTGGCTTGGTTCTGAACGAACGAGGTGCAGATAGGGCGATCGCAACGGGGCGGATCAATCAACTTGGCGCCGTATCTGTTGCCACGGATCAATTTGCTATCGCCAATCAGGGCCAATCCAGCGATGAGTCAGTTGCTGCGGCTAAGGCTATCGTCGCACAAGCCAAGGCCGCTGGACTGACTGGCCAAATCACCATTTCCGCGGCCTTTGGTTGCCCCTTTGAAGGGGAAGTGTCTGAGGATCGGGTGGTTGCAATGGCGGCCAAGATTGCCGAGGCAGATCCTGTTGAGATTGCGCTCGCCGATACCATTGGTGTGGGCAATCCAGCCCATGTTGCTCGCCTCGTGGAGAAAGTGGCGACTATGATCGCGCCCATCCCCGTGCGCGTTCACTTCCACAACACGCGTGGAACCGGGCTTGCCAATGTGTGGGCAGCCATTGGGGCCGGCGCGACGATTGTTGATGCGTCGATGGGCGGATTGGGCGGATGCCCCTTTGCTCCCGGCGCATCGGGCAATGTGGCAAGTGAAGATGTAGTGTTCATGCTGGAAAGGGCCGGGGTTTCAACCGGCATTGATCTGGCAAAAATGATCGAAGGCAGCCGGTGGCTAAGCGATGTGATGGGGCGTTCCCTCCCCAGCATG
>DLOX01000188.1:5904-14126 GCA_002478575.1 Sphingomonadales bacterium UBA7473
AAAAGTCGCTTAGGAGAATTTTCAAATGGGTTATCGTTTAGGCGTTGATGTTGGCGGAACCTTCACAGACCTGTTGCTGTTCAACGGCGATACAGGCGCATTTTGGCGGCACAAAACGCCATCAACCCCCCATGATAGCTCCGAAGGGATTTTGAATGGCGTCAACGCGATCTGCGCGGATGCCAGGATCAATGCGAATGAGATCGAGTTTTTCCTGCATGGAACGACTGTGGCGACCAATGCGGTGCTTGAAGGCAAAGGCGCGCGCGTTGGCCTGATCACGACCGAAGGCTATCGCCACATCATGCAAATTGCGCGGAGCTTCGTGCCCGGCGGTTTGGCAGCGTGGATCATCTGGCCAAAGCCTCAGCCACTTGCAGCGCTTGAAGATACAGTCACGATCAAAGGCCGGATGAATGCCGCTGGCGAAGAAGTGCGGCCGATTGACGATGAAGATATCAAAGGCGCCCTGACCACTTTGAAAGCGCAGGGCGTCGAGGCGATCACCGTCAGCTTGATCAATGCCTATACCAATGGGGCCCATGAAAAGCGGGTCGGCGAACTGGCACGCGGCATCATGCAAGATGTGCCGATTTCATTGAGCCATGAAGTGCTTCCCGAAATGCAGGAATATGAGCGGACATTGACTACTGTTGCCAACGCTGCTGTGCGGCCGGTCGTCGGCAAATATGTCTCCAACCTGCGTGAAAAGCTGGCCATTGCGGGGATGGCGGGTAAGCTCTCTTTGCTCCGTTCGGATGGCGGTTTGATGTCAGCACAAAAGGCTGAGGAGCAGCCCGTCAATATCCTGATGTCAGGCCCAGCGGGCGGCGTGACCGGAGCGCTTTGGGTTGGCAAAAATGCTGGCATCAAGAATATCCTGACACTGGATGTGGGGGGTACCTCTACCGATGTGGCGCTCATTGAAAATCTCGAACCGCGCCGCCAACGCACGACCGAAGTTGGGCATTTGTCGGTTCGGGCCTCAGCGCTTGACGTGAAGACGGTGGGCGCAGGCGGTGGCTCCATCGCTTATGTGCCTGAACTGACCAAGGCTCTGCGCGTTGGTCCGCAATCGGCAGGCGCTGTGCCAGGGCCAGTTGCTTATGGAAAAGGCGGCGAGTTGCCGACCGTGACAGACGCCAATGTCGTGCTGGGCTATTTGCCCGAAAACCTCCTCGGCGGCAGCTTTAAGCTTGATCGTGAAGGCGCCAAGAAGGCGGTTCAGACCATCGCCGATGCGCTAGGTATTGATCTGATGGCGGCGGCTCGCGGTATCATCGATATTGTGAACGAGAATATGTTCGGCGCGCTTCGCATGATTTCGGTTCAGCAAGGTTATGACCCGCGCCATTTTGCGTTGATGGGCTTTGGTGGCGCTGGGCCGCTTCATGTGAACGCGGTTGCGCGGTTGATGGGCAGCTGGCCTGCCATCTCTCCCGTATCTCCTGGCGTTCTCTGCGCGCTTGGCGATGCAACCACGCGGATGCGGACGGAAACCGCTCGGAGCTATTCCAAGCTTGCGAGCCAAACCAAGGCGGACGATCTGATCGCTTTGCTCGACGAAATGGCAACCCAAACGCGCGGCGAACTGATGGCCGATGGCGTGCCGGAAGCCGATATCGTCAGCGAGTTTGAAGTTGATGTTCGCTATGCGGGCCAAGCCTTTGAAGTGCCGCTGACGATCACGCCCGATGTGCTCCGCAATGATGGCATTGAAGGCATATTGAAGCGCTTCGACGAAGAGCATTTGCGGCTCTTCACCTTCAACATGGAAACGCCGCATGAGATTGTGAACCTCCGCGCTGTGGCGCTCGGCAAAGCGCTTGATCTGCCTGCCATTGAATTGCCGAAGGGCGATGGCAATCCCATCGCGGCCAAGATGCGCGATCACACGCTTTGGATGGATGGCAAGGAGCAGCCCGCCGTCATCTATGATCGGTCGAAGCTTCGGCAAGGCGATGTGATCCCCGGCCCTGCCATTGTGGTCGAAATGGATTCAACGACTCTGATTGAAACCGGATGCGTCGCGAAGGTCGATGCTGTCGGCAACATCCTTATTTCTCTGGCTTGAGGAGCTAAACCCATGCCCGCAACGATTGTTCAAACTAACACAACGCCTTTCGCCAAGATCGACATTGATCCAGTCACGCTCGACATTATCGAGAATGCGCTGCGCAATGCCAGGATTGAAATGGATGCGACGCTGGTTCGCACCGCGATGTCCCCCGGTATTCGGGAACAAGGCGATGCTTTTCCACTGATCGCTGATCATACCGGCAAGATGATTGTCGGTCAGTTCGGCAGCTTCATTGGCGGCTTCCTCGATGGCTTTGATGGCACGTTGGAAGATGGGGATATGATCTTCCTCTCCGATCCCTACAGTTGCGATGGCGCCATTTCGCACAGCAATGATTGGCTGATCCTGCTCCCCATCTTCAAGGATGGCCGCTTGATCGCTTACACCGCGATGTTTGGCCATATGTCTGACATTGGCGGCAAAGTGGTTGGCTCTATGCCCATCAATGCGCGTTCGATCTTTGAAGAAGGTGTGCGCATTCCGCCCGTGAAGATCTGGAAGAAGGGCGAATATAATGACGATCTGATGAAGCTCGTCATGCACCAAACCCGCAAGCCCGATTGGTGCCAAGCCGATTTGAACGCCCTCATCGCATCCTGCCGGGTTGCTGCTCGCCGGGTTGTTGAGATGGCCGAGCGCTTTGGCGACGATGTCTATGTCTCCGCTACGCAAGAGCTTCTCGCCCGGAACCACCGCGCAATGAAGGCACTCATCGGCATGGCGATTGCCGAAGAGCCCGTCAGCTTTGAAGATTATATTTGCGACGATGGCATGGGCTATGGCCCATACAAGATTAAGTGCACCATGTGGCGCGAGGGTGAAAAGGTTGTCCTCGATTTCTCAGGCACTGATCCGCAATCGGTGGCTTCGATCAACTTCTTCTTGAACGAGAATATGTTCAAGATGTTCTTCGGCATTTACATGATCATGGTCTTTGATCCGCAGATCCTGTTCAATGATGGCTTCTATGATCTGATCGATGTCCGCATCCCGGAAGGGTCCTTGCTGAAGCCCAAATTCCCAGCGGCGCTGTCGGGCCGGACCCATGCTCTTGGCCGGATTTTCGACATTTTGGGTGGATTGCTCGGTCAGAAAACGCCAGAATTCTTGAACGCTGCGGGCTTTAGTTCTTCGCCGCATCTTTTCTATTCGGGCAATGACAAGAAAGGCGAATGGTTCCAACTGTTCCAAATCGGCTTTGGCGGTATTCCAGGACGGCCGCTTGGCGATGGCCCCGATGGCCACTCGCTCTGGCCAGGCTTCACCAACGTGCCCAATGAGTTTTTGGAGCGTTACTTCCCGCTGATGATTGAGCGCTATGAGACGGAGCCTGACAGCGGTGGTGCTGGTCTTCATCGCGGCGGCAATGGCATCCGGATGACCTATCGCTTCCTCTCGCCCGGCACCATTTCAATCCATGATGACCGCTGGTTCGTTCCACCATGGGGCGTGAATGGCGGGGAGCCGGGGCAACGAGCGCGCAAAATCCTTGAGAAGGCCGATGGCAGCGAAATCATCGTTGGCAATAAGGTGGAGGATGTTGAGGTTGCTGAAGGCGATCAACTGCACTTCATCACTTGGGGCGGCGGTGGCTGGGGCGATCCGCTGGATCGTGATCCTGCGCTTGTCGGCAAGGAAATCACCCAAGGCTTGGTGTCGGCTGAAGGCGCCAAGGCTTATGGTGTTGTCGCCAATGACAATGGCGTGGTCGATGGTGCTGCCACCGAAGCGCTCAGAAGCAGCATGAAGGCCAGCCGCGGGGCGCTGTCCTTGTTCAACTATGGACCGGGCATCGATGCGCTGCGGGCTTCTTGTGAGGCCGAAACCGGCCTTGCAGCACCAATCCAACCGGTTTGGCAGACGGCGGAGGCCGCTGAATGAGCAATACCGGTGCACTTAAAGGCCTGCGCGTTGTTGAGCTCGGCCAGTTGCTGGCGGGTCCCTTCTGCGGCCAATTGCTCGGCGATATGGGCGCGGAAGTCATCAAGGTAGAGCCACCAGGCATGGGAGACCCCATGCGTGATTGGGGGCAGGGCGATGACAAGGTTAATTGGGAAGTTATCGCTCGCAACAAGAAAAGTGTCTCGGCCAATTTGCGCGTGCCGGAAGGCCAAGCTTTGGTCCGCAAGCTCATTGATACGGCCGATATTCTTGTTGAGAATTTCAAGCCCGGCACGCTGGAGAAATGGGGCCTTGGGCCTGATGTGCTTCATGCCACTAACCCGGGCCTGATCATTGCCCGCATGTCCGGCTATGGACAGACCGGCCCCTATTCGGATCGCGCGGGCTTTGGCGGGATTGGCGAGGCGATGGGCGGATGGCGCTATATTGTCGGCGAACCCGATCGCCCGCCAAGTCGGATGGGCATTTCCATTGGCGATACGCTGACGGCCACCTATGGCTGCATGGGTGTGCTGGCCGCACTCCATCACCGGGCGCAGACGGGCAAGGGCCAAGTCATTGACGCAGCGCTTTATGAAAGCGTGCTGCAAGTGATGGAAAGCGTGGTGCCTGAATATGATCATATGGGCATCATCCGCGAACGGTCTGGCTCTTTCCTGCCCGGCATTGCGCCTTCCAATGTCTATCAGTGCAGCGATGGCGAATATATGATCGGGGCCAATAAGGACGCGATCTTCAAGCGGCTTGCGATTGCCATGGGCCGGGCGGAACTTGGCGAAGATGAGCGTTACTCGACCCATATCGCGCGGGGCCGGAACCAGATCGAGCTGGATGCCCTGATCAATGAGTGGTCCAAGACGCTGACCGTCGATGAGGTCGACGCTCTGATGATCGAATATAGCGTGCCTGCTGGCCGCGTTTACCGTGCGCCAGAAATGCTGGAAGACCCGCATTTTCAAGCCCGCGAAGCGATCATCGAAGTGGAGACTGAGCGGTTCGGCAAGCTCAAAATGCAAAGCGCTTTCCCGAAATTCTCAGCAACGCCAAGCGGCGTTCGCTCGCCAGCGCCATCTGTGATTGGCCAGCATAATGATGAGATTTATGAGGGCTTGTTGGGCATGGAAGCGGGTGAGTTGGCTGACTTGAAACAAGCAGGCGTTGTTTAGGCCGGGTTGAACGTCACCCTGAACTTGTTTCAGGGTCCACATTTGAGCCGGGCTCCAAGCTTTGGCGCTTGCGACCACCGTGGATGCTGAAACAAGTTCAGCATGACGGAATTGGGGGGGAACTAAGTGCCCAACGAAAACACCAATCTATCTGCCAATTATGCCGGCGCCTTTGATGGGCATTTGCCCTTCGGAAAACGGCCCGCGCTGATCATCATTGATGTGGTCATGGCCTATTTTGAGAAGGATTCTCCGCTCTACGCAGGCGTCGAGGATGCACTGGCCAGCAACGAACGCTTGCTCGATGCAGCGCGGGCGGCTCGCATTCCGGTGATCTTCACCAATGTCGTGTTTCAGGCGGGCGGTGTTGATGGGGGGCTTTTCTATCGCAAGGTGCCTGCGCTAAAATGCTTTGATGCTGGATCGCCGCTAGGGGCATTTCCGCCAACGCTCCAACCAGTGGCGGGAGAGTTGGTCATCTCGAAGCAATATGCTTCCGCTTTCTTTGGGACGTCCTTGGCCTCAACGCTGACTGCGCTTGGTGTCGATACATTGCTGCTCACGGGCCTTTCGACCTCCGGTTGCGTCAGAGCAACTGCGCTTGATGCCCTCCAACATGGCTTTGCGCCCTTCGTGGTGAAAGATGCGTGCGGTGATCGGCATGCCGCACCCCATGAAGCCAATCTGTTTGATCTTCAGGCCAAATATGCCGAAGTCATTGGCGAGGCCGAGGCGATTGACCTGCTGATGGGTTAGGCAGGATTGACCGGCATATTGTCGATCAATCGCGCCTTGCCCAAACGTGCCGCTGCCAAAAGCCGGGCAGGGCGATCCAGTACACTCATCGGCTCAAGATAATCTGCCCCGCACAACGACACATAGTCAGGCTGTTGAAATCCTGCCTTTACCAGCTTCTTCTCCGCCTCCGCCAAGGCCGCATCGATCGGTCCGCCAGCTTCAATCTTCGCGACTGCGTCCTTCATCGCCTTCGGCAAAGCTGCCGCCGCCGCCCGCTCTTGCTTCGTCAAATAGGCATTGCGCGATGACAGCGCCAAGCCATCGCCTTCCCGCACAATCGGCACGCCAATCACATCGACTCCCAAGTCCAGATCATGCGCCATCCGTCTGATGATCGCCAGCTGTTGCCAGTCTTTCTCACCGAACAAGGCCATGTCTGGCCGGACCTGATTGAAGAGCTTAGCGACAACCGTTGCCACCCCGTCAAAATGACCGGGGCGTGCCGCACCGCATAGCCCATCGCCCAATCCCGCAACGGAGATTTTGGTCGCAAAGCCTTGCGGGTAAACCTCTTCCACCTCAGGCATCCACAGCAAGTCGACCTTGTGCTGCGCGAGCAAAGCAGCGTCCGCATCGGCGGGCCTTGGATAAGATGCGAAATCCTCTTTGGGGCCAAATTGCTTGGGATTGACGAAGATAGAGACCACCACATGATCGGCCTGTTGCTGCGCCGTTTTGACCAAAGTCATATGCCCGTCATGCAAAGCGCCCATCGTAGGGACAAGTGCGACCGTTCCTCCCTTAGAACGGAGCAATTTGAGACGATCTCTAAGGGCAGAAAGACGATGGATGATTTGCAAGGGGGCTTCCGCTTCGATAAGGCCAAGCTTCAACAGTAATCCGGCCACCCGGCCAATATCAAGAGGGTCTCGCGCATCCATGGCGCATCGAAACAGTCATTTCATTGTCTTCGCCAACGAAAAAGGGGGCACCGGAAAATCAACAACTGCCGTTCATGTGGCCGTTGCGCTGGCCGCAACGGGGCACCGGGTTGCCGCTATTGATTTGGATCATCGTCAACGGACTTTATCGCGTTATCTCGACAATCGGGAAGGAACGGCGCGGCGGCTCGACAAGGATTTGCCCACCGCGAATCATGTGACCCTGTCGCTCTTGACCCCAGCAGGCCTTGATCAGGAAATCGCCCGTATCGGATCAAATGCCGATTTCGTCATCATCGACACGCCAGGCCGCGATGATCCGCTGACCCGCGCCGCCATCGCCCGGGCCGATACGATTGTAACGCCGATCAACGACAGCTTTGTTGATCTGGACTTGATTGGCCAGGTTGATGCCGAAACCTACAAGGTCAAAAAGCCCAGCTTTTATGCCGAGTTGATCTGGGACCTCCGCAAGGTCCGTGCCCAGGAAAATGGAACCAGCGTCGATTGGGTCGTGCTCCGCAATCGGCTCCAACATATTGATGCCAACAACATGCGGCGCGTCGGCCGTGCCTTGGCGGAGCTTTCGAAGCGTGTCGGTTTCCGCACCATTCCGGGGCTGGGGGAGCGGGTGATTTATCGTGAGCTTTTCCCCAAAGGCCTGACGTTGCTCGATATGGAAGCGATTGGCAGCATTGGCATCAGCCATATTGCGGCGCGGCAAGAGCTTCGGGAAATGGTCTCGGCCTTGTCGCTCCCCACGCATGATGCAGAACAAGGCGAGTTGGCGCTGGCATGAAATATCTCCTTCTCGCAGCGGGGGCCGCGATCCTCTGGTGGCTGTGGCGCAATGCTATGAAGTCATCCGGCACCATGAGCCGGACGCAAGCCGAAAAGCTGCTGGGCGTTGGACCAGAAAGCGACGCTGTCACCATCCTAGAAGCCCACAAGCGCTTGATCGCCAAAGTCCATCCCGACGCAGGCGGTAGCGCCGAATTGGCGGCACAAATCAATCAAGCACGAGACATTTTGTTAAAACATCTCAGCCAATAGGGGCCCCCATGACCAAACATGATTTTCATCCTTCTGCTTTGCGGGAATATGACATTCGCGGCATCGTCGGCAAGACGCTGAACGAGCAAGTCGCCGAGCACATCGGCCGCGCCTTCGGCACCGAGGCCCTGTTGCTGGGCCAGAAGGCGGTCATCGTGGGCCGCGACGGACGCCTGAGCGGCCCGGCCATGGTGGCGGCGCTGACGCGCGGCCTGCGCTCCACCGGCATCGATGTGGTCGACATCGGCATGGTGACGACGCCGATGACCTATTACGTGGCGGCGACGCGCGGCGAGCACCTCGCCAACAACTGCGTGATGGTGACGGGCAGCCACAACCCCA
>DLOX01000211.1 GCA_002478575.1 Sphingomonadales bacterium UBA7473
CCCAAAGTGGCTGCTGCGCCGGGTCTGGATCGATCACCATAGAAGCGATCATATTCGCTTTTGCCGCGTTCAAACTGCGGGTCCTGGACCATAGCGGCTTGTTCGTTGAAACTTTCGACAGTGCGTGACAATTGATCGGCATCTACGCCGATCCTCGCTGCGAGCTCAGCCAGCGAGTCTGCGCTCACGACCCAATCCGGCAAAGGCGCACCGGGCATCAAAGTCGAAACGGGATAGCGCTGCCGATATTGATGATCGAAAATCAAATAGCAGGGCAGATTAGCATAGTCATAAGTCGCCGGATCAAAGGCGTGGAGCGCCCCGGTCAGCGATGCGTAATTATTGGCTTCGTTGCAAAAGCGCTTGCCTGCACGATTGACCATTATGCTGTGCGGCATGGTGCGCTCAATCAACACAGGAACCGCACGCGGTGATCCATCGGGCCATTTGGAGTCACTGGTCGTGAGCGTCGGCATCCACCAAGCGCTTGTCATATTGCCCAGCCCCGCGCCTGCCGCCATCGCCATTTTCAGGCCATCGCCATCATTGCCGGGGGGGGATGCGGGGGCAGTCAACGGACCGCGGAGGAAGGTGGTTTTCAGGCCCTCATTCCATTCAAAGCCGCCCGTCGCCAAGACGACGCCTCGAATGGCCTTGATCGTTTTGCGCGCGCCATCCTGCTCAAAATCCGCACCGACCACGCGGCCCTTTTCCATCACCAAGGATTTGACCCGGCAAGAAAGCATCGGCTCCATCCCGCGATCAAGGCAGGCCTTCAACAGGCGCCCGATCAGCGCTTGGCCAAAGCCGCGCAGATCCTCGCCGATCCGCCGCTGGATCTCGGCCATGTCCGGCATGGTGGCCGCACCACCCAAAGGCGTTTCGCGCAGCATCAGCCGCATGATATCACCGCCGTGAAAAACCTTGTCCGCCCAAGCCCCCAGCAATTTGAAGTCGAACAGATCATTGTCCAGCGCGCGGCCGCCCTCTGGCTTGGCTCCGGGGCGGTCGAGATAATAGTCGGGATACCCCGGCAGGATGCTCATTTCCAAGGCGCCTGCATCCGCCAAAAAGGACAGCGCCTTTGGCCCTTCATTCACAAAGGCTGAGAGCACCTCCGCATCCATCTCGCCATGATCAAGCGAGTTGAAATAAGCGAGCGCTTCGTCCGCACTATCGGCCATCCCTGCCGCTTGCATTTGCGGATTATTGGCGACCCAAACAATTCCGCCCGAGATTGCCGCAGTCCCGCCGAGCCGATCACCCTTCTCTATGATCACCACCTTCGCGCCAGCCTCATGCGCGGCCAAAGCAGTCGACAGCCCTGCTGCCCCCGCCCCAATGATCAGAACATCGGTTTCCTGATCAGCCATGGCTTACAGGCCTCCCGTCACGAACAGGCATTGGCCGGTGACCCAACTTGACGCGGGCGAGGCGAGATAAAGCACCGCTGCCGCAATATCCTCTTCCTTGCCGTAGCGCTGCAAAGGAATGCGGATCATCGAACGGAGCTGCTCGCGCTTCTCCTCACTATCCGTGCCCATACAATCGTCGAAATTCTCAGTTGGGATGGGACCCGGCCCAACGGCATTGACGCGGATCGAAGGGGCAAGTTCATGCGCCAACGTCATGGTCAAGCTATTCACGCCCGCCTTCGCTGCTCCATAGGGGCCATTCTTCACTTGTGGCCCAATGGCAGAGCGGGACGAGATGTTGATGATCACGCCTCCCGCATCCTTCATATGCTTGGCGGCGACAACCGCGCCCATCCAGACAGCCTTCAGGTTGAGATTGATCTGCGCGTCCCAATTCTCCTCCGGCGTCCGCGTCAGATATCGCGGCGTGCCGTCAGGGATGCCGCCAGCATTGCTCACCCAAATTCCGATGGCCCCCAGTTCGGCACTGGCGCGCGCCGCCAAATTCTCCAACGCGGCACTACTCGTCGCATCGGTTGGCACCGCCAAAGCCCGCCGCCCCAATGCCCGAATTTCATCGGCCACTTTGTCGAGGTCTGACGCGGTTCGCGACGCAATGGCGACATCCGCACCGGCCTCTGCAAGGCCTAGGGCAATTGATCGACCAATGCCCTTCCCTGCACCCGTCACCACAGCGACTTGGCCATCCAAACGAAACTTATCGACTATGCTCATGCTGCTGCTTCTCGCTTCATTTGGGCGACCCGTGGGTCATTGGGATAGGTCCAGTCTTCCCCAATCACCTGCTCAACGGCGAGGTGGGCAGGCACATTTTCTAGGCCAATCATTTTGTCGCAGCTTTGATGAAAGCTGTAGATGCGCGCCTCTTGATAGCTAAGCGGAACGCTCTTGAAGCCGTCAGACTCCATAGACTTCTGAATCTGCTCGCCAAATTGTGTATCTTCCAGAATGACTTGGCTCATCTCTTTTCCGTCATTGACAGTCCAAAGATTGGGTGCCGGGCCATCGCCCCAGTCGAGCGCCATAGTGATCAGTTCCAGCCGAGTGGTGTTGAGGCTTGTTGGCCAAAAGATCAGCGGAGGCACGAAAAAGCTGGACAGCGGAGACACCCAATTGGGGAACATCGTATAGCTTTGAGTGCAGGTTCGTCCCAACTCTCCCACAGTCTCAATCAATTGCCATTCGGGCGGTGAATCGATCAGTCGCATATGTTCTCGGCTCGAATTTTTCGGCCCCGGCGCAATCATGCGGGCGTGGCCGTTTCGATACATGGTGTTCACGTTGCGGCGATGATCCACAAGTGGAGCGACAGTGTCCGGATGGATGAAGGGCACATGATAGACCTCCATATTGGCCTCCATCGCGACCTTCCAATTGCACTTCAATTCAAAGCTGTGGCGCGATGCCAAGCGGATTTTGTCAAACTGAAACTCGGCCCATTCATCCGCAATGGGGCCCATCCAATCGAGCAGAGACATCGCCCCTTCATCGAAATTGACGAAGATCAAATTGCCAAACATCTCGCACCGAACGGAGATCAAGCTGCGGCAGCTTTTGTCTAGCCCTGTGAAATCCTGCGCATCGGGCACGCCGATCAATTCGCCGTCCGTCTTGTAGGTCCAATTATGGTAGCCGCACATGAGCCGGGGCGAGCGGCCCTTTTCTTCCAGCACCACAGGAGCGCCGCGATGGCGGCATGTGTTGTAGAAGGCACGCACGACACCATCCATGCCATGAACGATAATGATGGGGGCGCCCGTGTTTTCCCATTTCATGAAGCAACCGGGATCTGGCACTTCATCAATATGCGCGGCGAACAGCCAGCTTTTCTTCCAAATATATGTCTGTTCGAGATCGTAATAGTCTTGGCTCGTATATCGACCGGCGGGCAGATCAGGCAAATGAGGGAAACCTTCCGGGGGAGCAGTGCGTTCCGCTTCCCATTCCATCAACCCTTTGATTTGGTCGATAGTGGCTTGGTCCATCATCCAAAATGGCCTTCAACAACGGACTTAGCACTATCCACGCGGATCGCCGCGCCATTGATGAATTTGGACTCATCAGAGGCAAGGAAGAGCACAGTGTTTGCAATATCGTCTGGCTCTCCCAGACTTGGGACGGGCCCGATTGGAGCGTCATCCGGAAGACCCTGAGCGGTCCGCATCACAGCCTCAACCATGGGCGTCAATATCCCCGCCGGGTGCACGCTGTTGCAGCGGATGCCATATTTTTGTTGCGCACAATGAACAGCGACACTGCGCGTCAAAGCCTCAATCGCCCCCTTGGCTCCGCAATAAGCCGCGACGTTCGGTTCGCCCACAATAGACGCGATCGAAGCCATATTGACGATCGATCCGCCGCCGGTTTCTTTCATCGCAAGCACCGCATATTTGCAGCCAAAGAAAGTGCCATCCGCACTGACCGCCATGATGAAGCGATAATCATCTGCCGTCTGCGTTTCGATATTGCCAACCGTGACGACGCCTGCATTATTGACCAAGATATCAAGCCGCCCATGCCGCGCCACGACATCATCGATCAGCGCCTTCCACTCGGCTTCGTGCCGCACATCTTGGTAGTGAAACTCGGCTTTGCCACCAATCTCTGCGGCGATCCTTTCGCCATTGGTGCGATCTACATCGGTCAGGATTACCGTTGCCCCTTCGCGAGCGAACATCCGCGCATCGGCTTCTCCCAAGCCTTTTGCCGCGCCTGTTACAATCGCAATTTTACCTGCCAGCCTGCCCATCGCCTTATCCTCTCATTTTAGTGACCTTCCCATGAAACGCCCCGCCATGCTAGCTTCGCGTGACTAACAAATTTAGGGAGAGAGAGCGGTGGATATTGCGGAACAGCTATGGGCCCGCGAACAAATTCGAGACCGTTTGCACCTCTATTGCAAAGGCATAGACCGCCGCGATTACGCGCTTGTGCGATCCTGCTTTGCCGACGATCATTATCATGATCATGGCGGGCTAACGGGCTCTGCCGATACATTTGTGGCGGCCGCCGCGGGCCTGCTCGACAAAATCCCCGCGACGCACCACAGCATCACCAATGTCCACATCAGCCTGTCAGAGGACGGCAAGCGCGCCAGCACTGAGGCCAATTTCGTTGCCTATCATTTGATCGAGGCTGGCCATGACGAAGGCCTTCCCATTCCAACCGGAGGCAAAGCGACGGACTGGATCGTCGCGGGTCGTTACATTGACGAGATGGAGCTGCGCAATGGAACCTGGCTGATCGTCAAGCGGCTCGGCGTTCATGATTGGGAACGATATGATGAGGCGAAAGCCTAAGGAGAGGATCACCCTATGAATATGGCAACCACTATCGAGCGGCCCAAAGCCGACACCCCCACCAAAGCGGATATGATCGCCCGCGCCGAAGCGCTGCTCCCTGCCCTTCGCGCGCGCTCCGCCGATGCGGAAAAGAACCGGCGGATTTCGGATGAAACCGTGCGTGAATTTCGGGAGGCAGGTTTTCCCAAAATCCTTCAGCCCAAACGCTTTGGCGGTTATGAGCTTGGCCTAGACACCGCAACTGAAGTGATCCGCACGCTCTCCAGCGGGTGCGGCTCCAGCGGCTGGGTCAGCAACCTCTTCATCCTCCACAGCTGGCAAGCGAGCCTCTTCCCGATCGAAGCGCAGGAGGAATATTGGGGCGGCAGCGATGACCGGCTAAGCTCCACCGTCTCCATGGCGCCCAAAAGCCATTTGGAAGAAGTGGAAGGCGGCATTCGCCTGACGGGTCATTGGAAATTCTCCAGCGGGTGCGACTTTGCCGATTGGTTCATCATCATGAAGCCCAGCCCCACCTGCTTTGACTGGTTGATGATCCCGCGCAGCGATGTGACCATTGAAGATGATTGGTTCGTCTCCGGCCTGTCCGGTACGGGCAGCAAGGATCTGATCCTCGACAATGTCTTCGTCCCCGCGCATCGCCGCGTGCCTGCGATGACCATCGCCATGGGCAATACGCCTGGCATGGAGGCGCTTGGCCTTCCCATGGGCAAGCTGCCTTTCGCTTGGACCGCCGTTTGGGGCATTCCTTCAGCGCTCATTGGCATGGCGGCAGGCATGGCCGAGGAAGTACGCAAGGGCTTGATCGGAAAGAAGTCACTCTTCGCGGGCGAGCCGCAAATCGAGCGCGTTGCCAATCAGATCAAGCTCGCTGAGGCCCTGACCGACATTCACGCCGCCGAACTGATCATGCGCCACCGCATCGATGAGCTTAACCGATGGGCAGAGGCAGGCGAAGCTCCATCCGCGCTAGACGGCCTCGCCTCTCACCGGGATGCGGCTTATTGTGCGCGGCTGATCGGCAAAGTCGCAAGCACCCTTTCCCTGATGTCAGGCGCAACCTCCGTCTATCTCGGCAACCCCATCCAACGCTTCAAGCGCGATATCGATGTGGGCGTGACCCATGTCTCACTGGTGTGGGAAGAAGCGGCGGAGAATTATGGACGGACGGTATGGGAGCTTGGACCGAAGGTTCGGGGGTAGCGGGGATCGGTTATTGTCGCCCCATCCACGGCCCTACCCGCGCTTTGACTTTTGACAGTTTTGACACGGTTTCAGATTTTATATCAATCTTTTCAATATTTTACACACCTTGCAAGTGCCATCGATCATCCAGCGCGAAGGCGATTGGATAGGTTAGGGACGATTCGTTTTTCATCCAGAAACAAGAACATAAAATGAACTCTTTTTCAAGAGGGTTTTTCCTATAAATGTTCTTTCGACGCCCTCGCCACACCGTCACCCCGTGCCTGACACGGGGCTAGGCTAACTTTTAAAAGGAGCCTTAGTAAGCAAAAAGAAAAGCCAAACCCCGTGTCAAGCACGGGGCGACGGAGGGGGGTGATGTCGGGTAGCGACAAGTTTTGCGACGTTGGTTCAGCGGTATTGGTCACCCAAATGCTGCCATTTGTTCAGCCACTCAAAATGGCTCGTTGTTGTCTTCCTCATAGCCGTACCATTCGTCCTGCTGCGTGGCGTAGTATTCCGCAGCGTCGTAGTGCTTCGTGTTGACGTAGCGATCTGCGAGATCGACTACCGCCAGCCGAGAAAGACCGTTGATCTTCAATCCGCAGGCTACGCACTCAAAATGCGTCGGCAGATATTCCTGGCGCTCCGTAATAATGTCATCCTCCAGCTTTTGTGTTGCTGGAGTAACAGGTTCGCCGGACACCAGCGCGGCGGAATTGCACGCTGGGCATTTTACCCGATGACCGGCCTGCCGATTCGCCCACAGCAGTGCCTGCGCCATCAGAGTTTCTCGGTCCTTTTCCTCCTTGCTTCCCCAGACCTTTTGATGTGCGGCCAAGTCACCCTTTACCGCCTTGGCACTTTCGTCCGCAGCAGCGGCCATCACAGCCTCGGCGGCCTTAGCCTCGTCCGCGCCCACAAATTCTTCCAGCGTCTTACCCATGGATTCGAGCAAGACTTTACAGGTCTGATAGAACTTCGGCTGCCAAGTAGCACTCTTCAGACCATCGAAGGCCGGCTCGCCGGAATGTAACTCGGCATTGCGGCGCCCAATGTGCTGTGTGCCGAAGCTTGCATTCTCCTTGTGGAAATCAGGCAAGAGCGCCGCCAAACGATTAAAAACTTCTGACACGGCGATTGATTTAGGGGCGGAGTTACTTTCAAAGGATGGAAAGCCAAGTGCACTTATCAGATTTGCGCCGCTTTTGTCCTTTTCCTGTTCTGCAAGCAAAGCCGGGTGCACGTTAGACAACGCGGCGCGGGCGAGAAGCTCAAGTGAGAGGCTAGTCCACAACGCGTAGTCCCAGTCGTCCTTATTTAATGCTTGTGCTTGTTGGATGTAGCGTTCCGCTTTGTCGTATAGCGCCTGTGCGTCCCATGCTGGCGCCAAAGCCCCCGGTTTGATAATCTGCTTCAATTCAAGCTCCCTAAGTAGACGCGCTCCAAATGCCGGTTTTGGTAACTTTCCATCACTGCGGAGCGGCCGTGCAACATCCGCCAGTTGTCGATGACCATCGTGTCGCCTTTTTCGATGAGAGCAACTGCAGTCGGTGTTATCGAACCTAGGCACTCACTAACACTGGCAACTGCTATCTCGCCTATTCGGCTTGCGGGCTTTAGATAGAGGCTGTCCCAGCGAAGAATTTCGGCATCCGGCCCATCTCCCAAGAGCCTGAGTAGCCGGACCTCGCCCGCTTTAGGACGGCGGGGCCGCACCACGGCCCTCCGCAAAAGCTCCCGACCAATGTTAGAAACCACCTGGTTGCCGTCGAAAACGAGCGTCGGCACTTCTGCATAGCCCTTTACGCATCGGAGCATAAAGTAGCGCGGCGGTAGCCTCCAATGAGCGAGGTCCGTATGCAAAGGAAAAGGGTCCAACCCATAATTCCCGCTGTAAGTATTAGGTGTGGAGACTGACAAGGGAACGAGTCGCTGCACAGTTTGATCGCTCCCAAGCCGCACTGGCTCACCGAGCAACGCCGCGATTTTAAATGCGCAAGCTTGTGGCGATAAGCGCCGAACGAAAGCAAAGCCATCTTGGTGGACCTGCTGTCGAACCGATACGAATTCGTTAGATTTTGGCGAGTTCTTGCAACGGGACATCAATGTCGTCGAATAAACAAAGTACAGCTACCAGTCGATATCAGAAATCAAGAGTTTTTCTATCATGACGCAAGCTGCATGAACGGCAGCTATCGCAATGTATTTTCATAAAACCCGCCTGTCCGGACTCCCCAACAAAGCGGCCCCACCCCTCACCCATGCACCGTCACGCCGCCATCGACCATGATCCCTTGGCCCGTGACAAAGCGGGCATCGTCCGTCGCCAAGAAGGCCATCACATCGGCAATGTCCTCGGGCTGGCCAAGGCGGCCCAGCGCCGATTGCGTCACATAATAATCCCGAAATTCTGCGTTGGCGTCGAAGACGTCCTTGGTCATGCCGGTTACGATCGCGCCGGGCTGGACGCAGTTTACGGTTATGCTGTCCGCGCCAAGCTCCATCGCCAGCGAGCGGGTCAGGCCGAGGATCGCGTGTTTCGAAGTCACATAAGCGACGAGATTGGGATTGCTAAAGCGGGACATGATCGAACCGGTGTTGATCACGCGCCCCGCCTTTGACGCTCGCAGCATTGGGAGCATCGCGCGAGTGAGCTTCATCGCCGCTGTAACATTGATGGACAGCGCGGCATTCCACATGTCATCCGTCATCTCGTCAAACGGGCCTGCGGGGCAAATGCCGGCATTGTTGATGACGATGTCGCAGCCGCCAAGCTCCGCTTCGGCCGCTTCGGCAATTGCCGCGAAGGCACTCTCATCGCTCAAATCAGCGACCAGATTATGCGTCCCCGCCAAGCCCTCGGCGACGCGGTCTACAGCGAGGACCACGCATCCATCAGCCATCAACCGCGCAACGGCTGCGGCTCCAATCCCTGAAGCCGCCCCGGTGACAATCGCCTTGCGCCCTGCAATGTCTCGACCGCGCATTTGGGTCATGCCTTCCTCCTGATCACCACTTTAGCCAAAGGAAGGACGGTGCGCATTGTCTGACCAGTCCTGCCGCTTGGCCCAATCGCGGAGGGTCTCAAACTCCATTTCGGGCAGTCGTTCCTGCATATAATCGGTGTTCACCTTGAATGGTGTGTTGGGCGAGTCATTGTTGAAATGATAGAAAGCCGCGATCCCCGCTGCAAAGGGCGCACGTTCGGCTTCGGGCATGCCATCACCTTGGGCCTCGACCAGATAAGCGCCGAATTCCTCTGGCGTGCAGGGATCATATTTGATCGGGCGGCCCATCACTTCGGACAGGATTTCCGCGACTTGCGGCGGACGCAGCCGCTCTGGCCCGCCGATGTTCATCCATGCGCCTTCGAGATCTGGGCGATCAAGCGCCAGCGTCATGATTTTGCCGACATCATCAAGGCTGATCCAATTCGCCTCCAGATGCGGCTTGTGCGGATAGACGTAACGATCCTCATGCATGATGAAGGGGCGCGCCCAATTGGTCAGTAGATTGTCCATGAAGAGCACTGAGCCAAAGACCGTCGCAGGCACGCCGGACCGCCACAGCGCGTTGATGGCGGTTGTGTTGTTCGCATAGGTGAAAGCATCGCCGGGCTTGTCAGGAATCCAGGCGGACGTGTTCCACACAAAGCGCTTCACACCCACTTCTTTGCTCGCTTGGCCAAGTGCGCCTGCAAGCTCGGCACGAGTCGCACGCATCTGCAATGGGTGAGTGAAGAAGACAGCTTCCGAACCTTCTATCGCTGGCACGAAGGTTGATGGATCAGAGAGATCAATCTGACGCGTTTCGATATCCGCATTGGTGGGGCCAAGATCGGGATTTTCGCTGCGAGACAAGGCGCGGACGTCATGGCCAGCTGCCAGTAATTGCCGGATTTGCGCAAGCCCTTGCCTGCCGGTTGCGCCGATGACTGAAACCAGTGCCATTGCTTCTCTCCTTTGTGGTTGAAGCCAAGCTAGGCCTCGTCGCTTCAGGGTTCAGCTAATGATTCTGGTAGGCGGGGCTATGGTCAGTGCGACTTATAGCCATGTCTATCGCGAGGAAGAGGATAGCATGGACGCTTCAGACATTAACTCGATCAGTGACCTTATCCGCTTCCAAGCGCAGGAGCGCAGCGATCAGCCGGTGTTTGTGTTTGAAGGCGTTGAGACCACCTATGGACAACTGGATGTGCGAAGCAGCCAAACCGCAAATGGGCTGCTGGCGCTGGGCGTGACGGGTGGCGACCGCATCGCCTATATGGGCAAGAATACCGCCACCTATTTTGAGCTGCTCGCGGCAGCCGCCAAAATTGGTGCAGTGATGACGCCCATCAACTGGCGGCTCGCGCTGCCTGAGGTCGCCTATATCGTCAATGATTGCGCGGCGCGTGTGCTGTTTGTTGGGGCTGAGTTTGGGGATTTCGTTCGCGAACTGAGACCGCAGTTGAAGCATGTGGACTCCATCTTTGGCGTCGAAGGCGAAGATGGCGACATACCCAGCTATGCCGCGTGGCGCGATGGCTTTGACACGATTGATCCCGCCGTTCCTTGCGCGCGCCGCGATGATGCGATCCAGCTCTACACGTCAGGCACAACGGGCCATCCCAAGGGCGCGATCATGACGCATGGATCAATCCTGATCAAACGCACCGCCGAACAGGAAGCAGCCCTCCATGATTGGCAACGCGCCGTGCCGGGAGAGACGAGCTTGCTCGCCATGCCCTGCTTTCATGTCAGCGGCACGCTTTATGGGATGACGACGATCCGCAACGGCGGCACCGCAATTGTCGTCCGTGAATATGATCCAGCCCAAGCGCTCGACTTCATTGAACAATTTGGTATCTCGAAAATCTTCATGGTGCCTGCCGCCATTCAGATCATGCTCAATCATCCGCGCGTGGGCGAAATTGATTTCTCGCGGCTCAAATATATCACGTACGGCGCATCTCCGATCCCACTCGAACTGATGAAGCGCAGTATGGAGGTTTTCGGCTGCGGCTTTGTGCAAATGTATGGGATGACGGAAACGTCAGGCACCATCGTGACGCTCAACCCGGAAGATCATGATGTGAATGGCAATCCGCGCATGCGATCGGTTGGAAAGCCGCTCACAGGCGTTGAGATTAAGATCATCGATGAGCAAGGCAATGACGTGCCTACGGGCCAAGTCGGTGAGATTGCAACGCGCTCTGCCCAAAATATGAAAGGCTATTGGAACCTGCCCGATGCGACTGCGTCGACTATCGATGCTGAAGGCTGGCTGCGCACGGGCGATGCCGGTTATTTGGATGAAGATGGCTATCTCTTCATCCATGACCGGGTCAAAGATATGATCATTTCAGGCGGAGAGAATGTCTATCCCGCTGAAGTGGAAAATGCAGTCTATAGCCATCCAGCGGTTGCCGATGTGGCCGTGATCGGTGTGCCTGATGAAAAATGGGGCGAGGCGGTGAAGGCCTGTGTCGTTTTGAAGGTAGGCGCAGAAGCATCAGAGGCGGACATCATCGCCCACGCGCGCCAAAGCATCGCTGGCTATAAATGCCCCAAGTCGATTGACTTCATTCCGGCCCTGCCCCGCAACCCGTCCGGCAAGATCCTCCGGCGCGAATTGCGGGCGCCTTATTGGGCTGGCAAAACAAGGGCGGTGAATTAGAGTATTGTCCGTTAAATCAGCACTCTGTCGTCCCGGACCCCGATCCGGGACCCATGCCTCAATATCTGCCAAGCGCTGGATCTATCCAGCTTGTCTCTAAAATTGAGGCATGGATTCCGGGTCAAGCCCGGAATGACGCACATGATTCAGATTTTGAGCGAGCAGCTCTAACCCTCGTCGCGCATCGCCCAAAGGATGCCGCGGCGCAGCAGCTCATAATAGACGGGATAGTTCCAAGAGCAGCGCTCTGGCACTGGATAGAAATCCTGCATACCCGGCAGGTCATAATGCCCCCTGCAATGGCCCAGCGCATTATAGACGATGCGGCCTTTGCCCATGTCGCGGGTGTAGAGGATCGGCACCACCGTTTCGGGCCAAGTATGATCGACAAAGCCTGTCGCTTCGCCCTCGAAGCGCGTGTGAAGCAAAGTGTCGATATCCGCTGTAGTGTGGGAGAGATAAAGCTCATCCTCGGTCACAAAATCGACGATGCCGCGCGTCAGTTCATGATCGGCATTGGTGACTTCGACTGTGAAAGTGCCAATTGGGGGATGGGCTTTAAACTGCGTCCCCACCATCTCCATGAAGTCCGGGCGCTCGTTCGGCGCATCCACCCCGGCATCGGTGAATTTCAGGATGGAGTTGGTGCCGTGAAGGGCCAGCCATTTGCCGCCGCCTTCAACCCATTTTTTGATGGCCGCAGCCTCAGCTTCAGTTGGCAGAAAATCGCAAGTGTAAGTGATCAACATGCTGCACGCATTCAGCCGATCAATATCGGCATAATCGCAGGCCACCGTTGTGCGGATTTCGGGATGCTCGGCCAAGAGCTTTAGCAGCTCCAGCCGCGCATAATCCACATCATGATATTTGCCGACGGCGACGAAATGCGCATCAATTCTCTTGGTCATTGAATTAGCTCCTGATGGCGCTGGCGCCGTCTACATTAAGGTCGGTTCCGCTGGTGAAACTAGAGTCATCGCAAGAGAGGAAGATGATCGCTTGGGCAACTTCTTCGGCAGTCCCGACACGCCCCATAGGATGAGCAGAGGCCATGGCGACTTCAATCTCTTCGGGCGTCGCTCCGCCAGCGTTCAAATAACGATCATACATGGGTGTGCGGATAGCGCCTGGATGGACGGTGTTCGCCCGCACATTCAGGCCGCGCGCCGCGCAATCCAAGGCGACAGTCTTCGTTAGGTGCGTCACTGCCGCTTTGGAAGCGCAATAGGCCGCCATGATGGGGTTCGCACGGTGCGCAAGCATCGATCCAACATTCACAATTGTGGCCGGCTCTCCGGCATCCGCGAGCGCAGACAGCGCAGCGCGACACCCATAGAAGGTGCCATTGAGATTGATATCAATATGGCGATGCCAGCTATCAAGATCGACATCAACGGTGTTGCCGGGTTCTGAAATGCCGGCGATGTTGCATAGGCTCGTAAGCTTCCCGAACCGAGCAACGGTGGCAGCCACCGCCGCCTCCCACTGCTCCAAACTGCGGACGTCAAGCGCAACGGCATCGGCATTGGAGCCAAGCTCCGCCGCGAGCGCCTTGGCCTTATCGAGCTGAACATCGGCGAGCATTGCGCTGCCGCCTTCCGCCACGATCATCCGGCCCAACACACCGCCAATACCTTCTGCGCCGCCCGAAATCAGAGCGACTTTGCCGGTCATCCGCCCCATGTTATCGCTCCAAGATCGCGACGCCCGATAGGCCAGGCGCACCATAGACATGGCTATAGGCCGTCTTCGGATTGTTCGGAACCTGCCGAGCGCCGCCACGCCCGCGCAGCTGGACCGTATTCTCATAGACTTGCCGAAGCCCAGACGCTCCAATCGGTTCGCCGCATGCCAAGCATCCACCATCCGTATTCACGGGGAGATGGCCGTTGATCTCGGTGCGGCCTTCGCGGAGCCATTGTTCCTGCTCCCCATCTTTGCAGAAGCCATTCTCGGCCATATGCATGATTTCGGCACCCGACTCTGTGTCTTGGAGCTGAGCCACATCGATATCTTCAGGGCCGATCCCGGCCAGATTAAATGCGGCATCTGACGCAAGCTTGGTTGGCTTGCCGCCGTCCCCAATGTCGACACAGGGCGAAAAGACTTCAAATGATCCGGGAGGCCGCGTCCGCACAGCGACACTTGCGATTTTGACCGCATCGGCACCCAGCTCTTTGACCTTCTTTTCGCTTGCCAAGATCAGCGCCACTGCTCCTTCGGCTGGCGCGCAGAACATATATTTTGTCAGCGGATCATTGACCATCGGCGAGTTGAGGATCGTCTCCAAATCGACCTGAGAGCGACGCCACGCATGCTCGGTCTTCTCGCCATTGCGAAACGCCTTTTCGGCGACCCGACCCAGAGTTTCACGGCTGATGCCATGGAGCTGCATATAGCGCTGAATTTTGAGCGCGAAAAATTGCGTTGTCAGCATCATGCCCGTTTCGCCATACCAATCGGGCAGCCCCCAATCGGCGGGCTTCGCATTGAACGCCCCGCGCGGATGTTTGTCAAAGCCAACGGCCAGCGCGACGTCAAACTCGCCCGCTGCAATCGCATTGCGCGCCGATGCAAGCGCACTGCCCCCGGTCGCGCATCCATTGCTGACGTTGATGAAGGGAAGGCCTGTTAGCCCCAATTCATTGACCATGATGTCTGCATTTCCGGCAGCGGCTGAGCCACCGTAAGCGCATTCCACTTCATCCCAGCCAAGGCCTGCGTCCGCCATTGCTTGGCGCACCGCAAATACGCCTTGCTCTCGGCCAGAGCGGCCATCGGTCCGTCCAAAAGGGTGGATGCCTGCGCCAATGATATAAACGTCTCTCATGATGATGTCTCCGGACGGAAAGCAAAGGTCGATTGGTGATCGTTGAAGGGGGCAACGACAAATTCCATCGCCATGCCAAGTTTCAAATCTTCAAGCTTCGCATCGACGATGCGGGTTTCCACAATCACTTCGTTCGGCAGCTCCACATAGCCGAGAAGATAAGGTTCAAAAGCCTCGGGGCCGGTGTAAGGCTCCTTGGGCTTGAAATCCTGCCGCGTCCAAGACCAAAGCTTTCCGGTCCGTGACAAGGGATAGACATCAACATCGATCGCCGCGTCGCCTGTTGGCATCGGGAAAACGATCCTGCCGCTCGGCAAGCGCCCACCGATCAAACGCGGGCTTGGTTCGTCCGTCCAAAGATCCGGGGCAATGGGGCTAAGCGTTTGGCTCATATTGTCTCTCCACCCAACGCGCCGCAAGCGCGCTTCCTATGTTGAAGTCACTTACGCACGAAACCAGACGGTGCGCGACAATTGAAAATGGTAGGGCTTTTGGCAAAGGAGCTCAAAAAGCACCTCATTCTGTTAGTATTATGCGGCACCCCACTGGAGTAGCCTCCGCGGATGGAGATGGGAAAAGCACCAAGCGCCGAAGGGCGCAGCTACCGCTATTATGTTTTGGCCGTGCTGACGCTCACATCGATGTTCAGCATCGTTGATCGACTGATCCTGTCCATCCTGCTACAAGATATCAAAACCGAGTTTCAATTTACTGACCAGCAAGTTGGCCTCATCACGGGCCTTGCCTTCACGCTCTTCTATGTGATTTTCTCTATCCCCTTTGGCTGGATAGCAGATCGCAAAAATCGCAAGACCATGATTGCCATCTGCCTTGCCGCATGGAGCGCGATGACGGCTTTCCATGCTGCGGCCGTTGGCTTCTGGTCATTATTCCTGTGCCGCATAGGCGTAGGGATCGGCGAAGCGGGAAGCGGGCCCGCCTCCAGCTCATTGATCGCAGACTATTTTCAAAAGCACGAACTCGCAAAAGCGATGGGCATCCTAACGTTGGGCGCAACAGCTGGGACGGGTCTTGGTTTGATGACCGGCGGATTCATTGCGGACCTATGGGGCTGGCGTATGGCCTTTGTTGTGCTTGGCGTGCCGGGGATCGTCCTTGCGGCCATCATCTACTTCACGGTGAAAGAGCCGGTTCGCGGCCGATACGCTCCGCAGCAAACAACGCCTTCCGCCGACAATAGCTGGACACAAACCTTGGGAGCCCTCGCACGCAATACCATCTATGTGCGAGTGACCATCAGCTACGCGCTATTGAACGTCATAGGCTATGCAATGGTGCTTTGGTTGGCGGCCATCATGATCCGCAACTTTGGTTTGTCGACCGGCCATGTCGGTTTCTATCTCGGGCTCGCCTTTATCCTTGGTGGCATTCCGGGGCCAATCTTGGGTGGCTATATTGGCGATATACTTGCGAAGAATAATCCCAAGTGGCGGGCTTGGCTCCCCGCCATTGCTGGGCTTATCTGCTTGCCAGTCTATTTCATTTGCTTGACCACAACGACCGACTTCACTCTGTTTCTGGGGATCTTCTGCCTTGGCTATTTCACCTTCCTCTTCGCAACCCCTTCGACGCTCGCCTTGATGCAAATTTCGGTGGCACCAAATGAACGCGCCTCTGCCTTCGCTATTGCTATGTTGGTCAATAATTTGGTCGGCCAAGCCATGGGTGCCTTTCTGGTGGGCTCGATCAGCGACAGCTTGGCGCCGACTTATGGCACAATGTCCTTAAACTATGCGGTGATCAGCATCTGCGCAGCCTTTGGCATACCCGGCATTCTCTATTATGTTTGGACGGCACGCGCGATCAAAAGCGAGTGAATGACCGGCTCCCCCTCAAAAACGTCAATGGCCGCTCGTTCATGCTGTGCTAGTTTGCACGCATGGTGATTGGAGAGTTACTCAGATGGTAGAAACATATACAGGTCATAACAGATCGAATGGTCTATCTTATGTAGACTTGCTCGCGCGCGACACCGTTCCTCCTCCAGCAGTCTATCTGGAAGAATCGCCCATGCCCACGGGCGTGACCAAAGTGAAGACCAGCCGTTTCTGGTCCCAAGAAGAACATGATCTTGAAGTCGAGCGTCTTTGGAAGCGCGTGTGGCAAATGGCGTGTCACGAAGATGATATTCCCAATGTTGGGGATACCCATGTCTATGACATTGCCGAGCTCTCTTTCATCATCGTCCGCGCGTCTGAAACTGAAGTAAAAGCCTTCCCCAACGCCTGCCTTCACCGCGGCCGGTCCTTGTGTGACGCGCACCGCAAAGGCCTGAAGGTACTGCGCTGCCCCTTCCATGGCTGGTCTTGGCAATTGGATGGCAAGCTGAAAGAAGTCCCAGCGCATTGGGATTTCCCTAGCGTAACCGAAGAGGAATATTCGCTGCCTGAAGTGAAAGTGGGGCATTGGGGCGGTTGGATTTTCATCAATCCCGATCCAAATTGCGAGCCACTGGCGGATTTGTTGGGCGATATTGATCGCCATTTCCAAGTGCCTTTTGCCAACCGCTACAAAGCGGCGCACATGATCAAGAAGCTGCCCTGCAATTGGAAAGTGGCGCAGGATGCCTTCATGGAATCCTACCATGTGATTGGCACGCATCCTGAGCTGTTGCCTTCCTTCTCAGACGCTGGTTCCAAATATGACGCGTGGCCGAATATCTCGCGCGCCATGTCGCCATCGGGACCGCCGAGCCCCCATACGGGCCTTGAGAATCCCGACATGTCGGCATTTCCGGAGAAGAAGCTGTTCGCCAGCTTCATTCACCCGATCAGCAAGCATGTCTTCCGCAGGCTTGAGGAAAATCGCGTCGAAGTGACGTTGCCCAATGGCAAGACCGGCATTTTCGACATGAAGGCCAATCATATCGAAGGCGAGGTCACCTCGGCCGATCCGCATATGTGCAATTGGATTGGTGGCAAGATTGCGCCTGGCGAAGAAGATACACCCATCGACTTTGCCACGGATTCCCCCCAAGCCTATCGCCAAGCGGTAGCGGTGCGGCGGCGCGACGAACTTCGTCCACAATTTGGCGACGCCGTTGACAAGATTGGCGACGCAGACTTGATCGACGCGATCTTCTACAGCGTTTTCCCAAACATAAGCCCGTGGGCCGACTTTAATCCCATCTTCTATCGCTTCCGCCCCGATGGGAATAATCCAGAGCAGTGCACGCATGAAGTGATGTTCATGGTGGCCTTGCCAGAAGGCGCGGAGCGACCAGCGCCTGCCGAATGCACTTACCTTGGCCTAGATGACGATTATACCCAAGCCACCCAGTTTGGCAGCTATCTGAACAAGATTTTCAACCAAGATGCGCTCAACCATTCGGCAGTGCAAAAGGGCTTGAAGAACCACCCCAAGGGCGAAGTGATTTTTGCCAGCTATCAGGAAACTAAGCTTCGCCATTTCTATAATACGTTGGACAAATGGCTCAGCAGCGAGACAGCGCCAAAAAGCCGCTAAGACGTGACAATTAACTCACTGGCTGTCCCAGACGGCTTTGTTCTTGCGGATTTTTCGCCCGGCTTTTTAGAAGTTTCGGGACCCTATTTCCTGAAGCGAAATGGCAAGTCCACAATCATTGGCTGCCGCATGGCGGACCATCATATGAACTATATTGGCGTCGCCCATGGTGGCGTCCTTGCGACGCTGGCCGATGTGGCGCTTAGCTATCAACTGTATAACAGCGAAGGCCCGCCCCTTCCTGTTTCTACTGTAGGGATGACCACCAATTTCCTTGGCGGCGCAAAGCTTGGAGACTGGGTGGAGGCAAGCGCAACCATTGATCGCATTGGCAAACGCATCGCCTATGTGCATGGGTCCATCTGCAGCGGCGACAGGCTGCTGATGACGATGAGCGGGGTCTACAACATCTTGAGGCCAGCGCACCGACCTGTTGCATAAAATCCGCCGCGTTCGCAAAAATTTAGTTGCTCAGCATTTTGATAGTTGTTGCAGCAACAGCAAGGCGTAGCTTCTCCACAAATTCTGCACGTTTGCGAAGTTCGTGAACACCAAAAATAGCAGGTTTGACGGAGAGGAGCACATGATGAAAGCAAGGATTCCATCACGAATTTGGAAAAGCACTTGGCTTGCTGGCGCAGCGATAGGCTGCCTGGCAATCCCGCAAGTTGCGATGGCTCAAGCGGAGGCTCAAGAGGCCGAAGCAGAAGCCGATGACAACACGATCATCGTTCTAGCGCGCAAGTCATCTGAAACGCTTCAGGATGTCCCTGTAACGGTATCCGCCGTCACAGCCGAAACGCTTGATAACTTTGGCGTCAACCAAGTCCAAGACGTGTCCAGCCGCATTCCGACGCTGAACGTGCAGATCGGTGGATCCGGCTCCGGTGGCTCTATCTCGCTGCGTGGCGTTGGTTCTTCAGCGATTTCGGCATCGTTCGACTCCGCCGTCGCGTTCGATATGGATGGCGTCGTGATGAGCTCGATGCGCTTGGTGCAGGCAGGCTTTTTCGACGTCGCACAGATCGATGTGTTGAAAGGCCCTCAATCGCTCTACTTCGGGAAAAGCGCATCGGCCGGCGTGTTCGCAATCCGTTCAGCCAACCCAACCAGAGACTGGGAAATCGGTGGCAAAGCGTCTTATGAATTTGAAGAACGCGGCTATGTTGCGGGTGGATATATTTCAGGTCCCCTAAGCGACTCGCTCGGCATTCGCGTTGCGGCTCAGTATACTGACGCCTCACGCTACAATCTGATCCAGCCCGGCATCACAACGGTCAACCCAAGCCGCAGCTTGAAAGACTTTGTTGGTCGTGTGACGCTTGCTTGGGAACCTTCGGATAGGTTCAAAGCCAATCTGAAACTCAATTATATCACCAACCGAAACGACGGTGCATCTGCCTTTGCCGACCAGCATTGCGGCTTCAACGGCCGGGCTGACGAAGTGGTTTTGCTGAGCGGGGCCATTGCTATTCCGTCGGGTGCAAACTGCAATTTCAAGGATAAATTTTACGCAATCGTCGATCCTTCATCGACAGCAACCGGCAAATTTCCTGCGGGAAGCTCTGGTGCTAAGAATTTCAAGGGTCAGCCCTACGGCAAAACCNNGTTCCCGCGCGCGATCCCAACAAGGGGCTCGACAACTTCATCGGGCGCGTGACTTTGGACTGGAAGCCGTCATCGGCGTTTTCGGCCAATCTCAAGCTCGATTACAACCGCCAGCGCAGCGAGACGCTGCTGGGCTTCACCGACATCTTCTGCGGCGGCGACGGGCTGCCCGATCCATCGGTGCTGGCGGTGTTCGGCGTGTCGTTTGCCCCCACCCACAATTGCAACATCAACGACAGCCGCTTTCCAACGCCCGATGGCAATGCCGCCATCAATGTCGTGCCGACCGGCACCGTCGGCGCTGACCGCGCGGACATTTCGCAGGCGTTCAACGATACCGACATCTTCTTCGGCCGCCTGAACTTCGATGTCGACCTCTCAGATTCGCTGACCTTCTCTTCAGTCAGTGGGATCATGAAACTCGATTCAGTCGACTTTGACAGCTATAGCTATGTTGGCGTTGGACCAGCTTTCAATCCAAATGGCGCCCCGGTTGGGGCAATCGCTCCTACTCTTGCAGCCATAAACACTCCGGGCCGGGCATTGGGCATGGGATCAAGCGATCCGCGCAATAAGACTGACCAATATTCGCAAGAATTTGGTCTTTCCAGCGACTATGATGGAAGCTTCAATTTCAAGCTTGGCGCTTTTTATGAGTGGCGTGAACTTGATTTCGATACAGCCCAACAGGCTGTAAACATTTCAATCATCGCCCCCGATCCGATCACGGGCAACACCTATGATTATTTCAAGAAGCACAAGACGAAGACAGATACTGTGTCCCTGTTTGGCAGCATCTATTTCGATATAACTGATCAGCTGGAATTGGCTGGCGGTTTGCGTTGGACCAAGGAGAATAAGACCAACACGATCACCGTTCCCTACGTTCACCGCTTCTTAGGCCCAGGCCCAGCATTTATCGGCAGTGGCTTCTTCTCGGGTCCAATCAAATTCAGGGACACAAATGTGTCTCCAGAAGTCTCGTTGCGGTACAAGGCGACCGATGACATCAGCATCTATGCCGCTTACAAAACAGGCTTTAAATCAGGCGGCATCGACAACTCTGCTTTGCCATCGAACAGCCTGAGCCAAGCTGCGCTCACCGGGAATTTCGGTTCGCTCATCTATAAGTCTGAAACGGCAAAGGGTGGTGAACTTGGTGCCAAGATGCAGTTTGCAAACCGCTCGATCACCCTCAACTTGTCGGGCTTCAACTATGTGTTCAAGAATCTGCAGCTGCAGAACTTCAACTCGACTACGGTTCAGTTCGTTACGTTCAACGCATCTGAGCTGACCAGCCGAGGCGTCGATCTGGACTTCGCATGGAGAACGCCAATCGAAGGTCTGAATTTCTCGGGTGGCATGGCCTATACCAGCGCGAAATTCACCGATGACTTGTTCATCGGTCGCAATCCCGACCCTGCACTTCCAGCCGGAGTGACGAACGAAAACCTGCGGGGCAGAGACGTGTCGCGCGCTCCAAAATTTGCGGGCAATATAGCCTTCGATTGGACGGCAGAGGTTAGCGATGGATTGGCATTCGGCCTGAATGGCAACATGGCCTATTCCAGCTCATATTGGACAGCCAATAACTCCAACTTCACGATTGAAGAACGCCGGTTCGGTGACTTCAAACAGAAGGGTTATGTGACATTCGATGGAAGCGTATCCATTAGCGACCCTGACAAGAAGTGGAAGCTGGCCCTGATTGGTGTGAACCTGACCAACAAGACCTATGTGCTCACAAGCGGCACTCGGCCATTTGCGGCACCAGCAGGCGGCTTGGGTGTGCCAGGTTCGGCAACATTCGTTCCCCAAGGCGACGACCTCGTGGTCAACATGAACCGCGGTCGTCAACTCTTTGTGGAGGCTAGCTTTAAGTTCTGATCGCTCGCAAAGGAAGATCAAAATAATGGTGCCGCTCCAGTTTTGGGGCGGCATTTTTTTGGCCCGCAAGGCTTTGGACAAGCGAGCTTCACTGAGGTAAACTGACGTTCGTTGAAACAGCGCCGTCGTCCCGGACTTCGATCCGGGATCCATGCCTCAATATCCGTCAGGCGCTGGATGCATCCAGCTTGTGTCGAAAAGTGAGGCATGGACTCCGGGGCAATCCCGGAGTGACGCAGGTGACTTAAACTTTAAGCGAAGCGCCCTAAGCCGCCGCGATCCTCACGGGGATGGCGCTTTGCAACACCATGCCTGTTATCGGATCATAACCATCGGCATCATCGATCAGACGGTTGGTTGAACCGCCCTTCTGATGCACATCATCCTTGCCCGCATCATCATCGCCCCAGGCATGAGACATGGAGATCACGCCGCGCCGCACTTTGTCGCTGGCTTGCGTCACTGCGAAAATCGACGCGACGCTGGAGCTAATCTCGATCACATCGCCGTCCGCTATAGACAGTGCAGCCAGATCATCGGGATGGAGGAAGGCCGGATTGGTTGGCATCTTCTTGATCAGATGCGGGAAGGTGTGCCCATTGCTATTGTAGCGATGCTTTGACCGGCGCGAGATCAGGCGGAAATCAAAGCCAGCGGCTTCCGGCGCGTTGGCGGCATATGCCTTAAACTCATTCGGCATTGCCCCTGCATCCAGATGGAACTTCTCCGACGCATCAGGGTCTGCTGCTTCGATGGTGCGATGCTCTTCAGGATAGAAGAGGGCTCCGCCAGGCGTCGCCGACGCTTGAGAGTCGGCCCGCGCTTTGCTTGGGGCGACCAAGCAACCGTGTGAGATCAGATCAAGCATCGTCATCTTGTCCGGGCAACTCTCCATCGAACATTCCCCGCCGGGGAGTTTCAGTTGCAGCCCCAAATGCTTGGCCAGCCACCAAAGCATCTCATATTCGTCCATCGTGTCACCGGGCGGTGGCACCATGGCTTCAGTATAATGGGCATAGGGCTCTTCACAGAAAGGCTGAGACACATTGTTTATGTCTTCGCGCTCCAGACACATGCTGGGCGCAAGGATCAGGTCAGCCCGCTTGGCACTGGCTGACATCCAAGGATCAATCTGAATGAAGAGATCAAGCGTATCGAGCGCCTTTCTGACCTTCCTCTGATTGGGGAAAGCAATCTCCGGATTGCCTCCGATGGAGATCAAGACCTTCACTTGGCCTTCGCCGAGCGTCAAAATCTCGTCCGCCAATACAGGGCACGGCATTTCTTGGCCGAGCTTGCCGATCCCCCTTATCCGGGACTGCGCAAAGCCTTCACCGAACATCGGAACGGGGGGGGCGACTTGCGCCTTCTTGGCACCTGCCGCGAAGGGCATGAAGACCATAGGATTGGCGACCTTGTCGCCTTCTTGATTGAAGCGCGCGCAGATGATGTTGAGCGCACAAACCAGATATTCGGTCAACGTGCCTTGGCCTGCCATCTCAGGGCCAGTGCCAGTCACGACCTTGCCCTTCGTGGCCTTTGCAAAGACACGCGCCGTTTCAATCAGCTGATCCTTGTCAATGCCAGCACGAGCAGCCGCGATATCAGGCGTGAAGTCCTTGACCGCATCAGCCAGATCATCAAATCCGTCGACAAAGGCCGAGACGAAATTGCGATCATAAAGTCCTTCGGCAATGATCACGTTGAGCATGCCGCCGAGCAGCGCAGGATCTTCGCCCGGCTTCACCTGAAGATGGATGTCCGCCTGCACGCTGATGTCGCACTCGCGCGGATCAGCGACGATAATCTTGGTGCCCCGCGCCTTGGCATCCCGCAGGCGCTTTGAAGGAGAAAAAGGCGGCAGGCCGCCTGACGGCGAATAGTGCGAGACCAACGGATTATTGCCAACAAACATGACAACATCGGATTCTTCAAAATTGTTGGGCCCGCCCATCCATTGGCCATAGCGGGCGTTGGTGAAGACCTTCGCAGGCTGATCAACGGTCACGCTCGTATAATAATTCCGCGTCCCAATTGCTTCCGCGAGCGCAAAGCTGGTTCCAAGCACAGCGCTATTTTGGAAGGCGTTGGTGCCGCAATAAAGCGCAATGCTATGCGGACCATGTTCAGCGATAATCTCTTTGATGCGAGCCGCAGCAAAGGCCAGCGCGTCAGCGGTTGAGATTTCTTCCATCTGGCCATCGCGACGGATCAGTGGCTTTAACAAGCGTTCGGGTAGATTGTGCATGTCGACCATCTGCCGACCCTTGACGCAGGTATATCCGCCAAACAGCTTATTGTCTGGATCAGCCCGCAGCGCGACGACCTTATCATCCTCAACATCGACAAGCATCGCGCAGCTGGCATGGCAGAATCTGCAGAATGTGCGGCGTGTCTCGCGAGTCATGTCTAGTCTCCTAATTGTCTCGCACTCTATCCCTTCTCACCAGCGCTTTAACTGCCATATTAGAGGGGAAAGCTAGCGCGCCATCCAGTCTTCCAATGTCTCATGAAAATAGCGCATCCGGCTTTCCTGCCCTGCCAGATAGTCACGCTTATAGCCACGCGAATGAAGGCCGCGCTGTTGCCCAGACCAAATTGCAACATCCTCATCAATGGCGGGCCCAGCCGAAACCTTGTCGGAAGGGCCTTGGACATGTTGAGCCGGCGTATCGATCGACACATGCTCACCCATGACCCACGAATAATATTCCGTCGCCCCTTTTGGGAAGAGCGTCATATACCACATGTCAAAATAGCATTTCTCTGGGTCAGACTCATGCGGCCGCGCGCGGAGCCAGATGTTGCCATCAGGCTTCAGGCTGAAGGAGAGATTGGGGAAGATCGTATAGTGCCAATTATCGGTCAGCTGATCATCGTGGTAGCTTGAGAAATCAAAGCCCTTCTCTGCGCCCAGCTTCCGCTTTTGCTTCTGCAGATCGCGCCGGATGTTGCGGGTCTTTCCGCCGCGATAGTCATCAGGGTTCAGTTCCCAAAGCTTCATTTCCTGACCGAGTGAGGCCAATGTTTCATTCTCGCCGCCCTTCACAACATCCGCAGGGCCGGCACCCGGCATGAACATCCGACAATGGCCTTCGGGATAATGATCGAACTGGCAGTGTTTATGCCCATATTCGAGGACGAATTTCGTGCTCGGATGCACGAAGGGCACATGGTAAGACTCGCTGAAATTATCCTGCACCAGCTTCCAGTTGAAATCGCCTTCAACCGTCACCCAATGGGTGCGGACCATATCTTCCATGGGGTAGGAATCGATTTGATCGGCGATTGGACCAAGAAAGGTTTTCAGTGGGGCACAGTCCGTATCCATGTTGAACCAGACAAAGCCTGCCCAAACCTCGCATTGAATTTCAACAATGTTGAGCTTTCCGCATGGGCTGCCTTGACCAAAATCCGCTTCATCGGGAACAGTCTTCAGCGTGCCTTCCAGATCATAGGCCCAACCATGATAGGGGCAAGTCAGCATCCGCGTATTGCCCGAAGGCTCAGCCATCAATTGCATGCCACGATGCTGGCACACATTGTAAAAGGCCCGAATTTTGTCGTCATTTCCGCGCGTGCACAGGATGGTCTCTCGACCAAGCGACGTGGTAATATAGTCACCTGTTTTGGTCAGCTCCCGTTGCAAGCCTGCAATCTGCCAGGTCTTCGTCCAGATCTTATCCCATTCGCGATCCATGAACTCTTTGGAGTAATAGCGGTCCGGTGTGATTGGCGTGCCCCGCAATTTGGGTTCGGGTTGCTTGGACACATCCGCGAGTTGTCTCATCAACTCACCTGAATCATGGTCAGCCATCTCAAGTCCTCTCACTACACCCAATGTGAGTCACACTTAGCCCTGCGACATCTTGGGACACATTGCCAAAATGGACAGTTAAATCGAACGGGCCGCCCCCTATTCTCATCGTAGGTTGAGATGAGAGGAAAGAGGCATGGCGTTGTCCACCGAGCTAGAAGCTGTCATTCGGCAGACCGCTGACCGACAAGAAATTGCTCAAGTCATCCTCCGCGTGGCAAGGGCCATTGACCGGCAAGACAAAGCGCTTTTGGATGATTGTTTTCACCCTGATGCAACCGATGATCATGGGATGTTTAAAGGCACAGCGGCCGAGTTTTCGGCTTGGGTGATGGACCTCCTGAAAATCTATGAGCGAACCCAGCATATCATCGCCAATCAGCTGATCGAGCTTGATGGAGATCGTGCGGCCTGTGAATCTTACTTCCATGCCCATCATGTGATGAAGACTGAGCAGGGCATGATCAATGTCATCGCCGCTGGTCGCTATCTTGATCGATTAGAGCGGCGCAATGGGGTTTGGAAAATCACCCATCGCGGCGTCGTCTATGATTGGAACCGAGTCGATCCATCAACCGATCAATGGACCGAAGGGCCCGTCGCTGCTGCCCTTGAACGCGGGCAAGCGTCGACCGATGACCCTTCCTACGCGCTCTTTCGCTAGGCCGCTGCGGCCAGATAGCTTGCCTGTTTGATCGCGGCTTTTGCATCAAGCTCCGCAGCTTCATAGGCCCCGCCGATCAATTCGGCGGACAGCCCCATCGCGACCAGTTCGTCATATAATTCACGCTTCGGCTCCTGCCCCGCGCAAATGATGATCGTGTCGACTTCAAGCAAGTCCGGCTGACCACCGATCAAGACATGCAGGCCAGCATCATCAATCTTCACATATTCGACCGCGTTCATCATCTTCACGCCGCGCCGAGACAAAGTGATCCGATGCGTCCAACCAGTCGTTTTGCCCAGGCCAGCGCCAACCTTGCTGTCTTTGCGCTGTAGCAAGAAGACTTCACGATCTGACGCAGCAACGCGGGGTTCAACGCCCGTAACGCCGCCGCGCGGGTGATTCTCAAAATCGACGCCCCATTCGGCGGCAAAGACATCTCGATCCAAAGCGCCAGACGGGCCACTGTGAGTGATCAGTTCGCACACATCAAAGCCAATGCCGCCAGCGCCCATCACGGCAACCCGCTTACCCACCGGCTTCTTGCCTTGGATGACATCGATATAGCCAACCACGCTTGGGTGATCGATACCGGGAATTTCAGGCACGCGCGGCGTGATACCAGTAGAAATGATAATCTGGTCAAACTCACCGTCTTTTAGCATCTGTGCATCAGCTTTGACGCCCAGCTTCAAGTCGATCTTATTCACCTCGATCATGCGGTTGAAATAGCGGATCGTTTCGTAGAACTCCTCTTTGCCCGGAACGCGCTTAGCGAGATTGAACTGGCCGCCAATCTCATTGGCTGCTTCGAAGATCGTCACTTGATGCCCGCGCTGTGCGGCTGTCGTGGCATAAGCAAGGCCGGCTGGCCCCGCTCCCACAACGGCGACCTTCTTGGCCGTAGCGACTGGCAAATAATTGAGCTGCGTTTCATGACAGGCCCGTGGGTTCACCAAACAGGAAGTCAATTGACCCGTGAACGTATGATCCAAACAGGCCTGATTGCAGGCGATGCAGGTGTTAATCTCATCCTCACGCCCCTCAATGGTTTTCCGCATAAACTCACTGTCGGCAAGCAAGGGCCGCGCCATAGAAACAAGATCAGCATCTCCCCGCGCGAGAACGGCTTCCGCCACATCCGGCATGTTGATGCGGTTTGATGTGATCATCGGGACATTCACATGCTTGCGGAGCCGCCCCGTCACGCCAGTGAAGGCTGCACGCGGCACCATCGTTGCAATCGTGGGCACTGCGCTTTCGTGCCAAGTGAAATGGGTTGAGATGATGCTGACCCCCGCTTGCTCAAGCCTTTGCGCAAGCTTCACAATCTCTTCCCAGCTCATCCCACCGTCCAGCATGTCCATTGCAGCGATGCGGAAAATCAGGATGAAATTGGGGCCAACCGCCGCACGAGTTTGTTCAACAATCTCAAGTGCGAACCGCATGCGATTTTCATAAGACCCGCCATATTCATCATCGCGTAAATTGGTTTTTTCGACGAGGAAGGTGGAAATCAAATATCCCGCAGAGCCAATAATCTCGACACCATCATAGCCAGCCTTTTGCGCCATGACAGCGCAGCGCACATGATCGCCAATCTGTTTTTGGATCCCCTCCGCATCAAGCGCGGTCGGCACATAATAGCCGATGCGTGAGCGAACAGCAGAAGGTGCCACAGCATCTTTGGTTCCTGCCAAAGGGCCAGGGTGAAGGATTTGCATGCAGATCTTCACATCAGGGTCTGCCGCATGAACAGCATCAGTCACCAACCGATGCTTTGCCGCCTCTTCGTCATTCGACATGGTCGCACCACCGCGAGAGGATTCCGCGTTCGGGAATATGCCGCCCGTGATGATCATCCCAATGCCATTGGCCGCGCGCTCGGCGAAATAAGCCGCCATCCGCTCAAAGCCGCCTTCCATCTCCTCCAAGCCGGTATGCATCGACCCCATGATCGACCGGTTCTTGATGGTGGTAAAACCGAGATCGAGTGGTTCAAGCAGCTTTGGATATTTCATGACGGACCTTGCAGTTTTGGATAGGGTCAGGGGCGACCCGTTGATGCGTCCCTAACGCGCCACGCTCCCGCAGCAATCGCCATAAATGTTAGCGAAATGGGAGGCCTCGCATCATTGAGCCTTACTGGATCAAAATTTTCCAGTTTGAATAAAGTTTTCAGTCGCTTCCTGCGCATTCTGCAAGGCATAAGTGACAATCGCCCTATGCTGGAGCCTGATATGAACCTTCAAAACGATCCTCTTGCCGCCCTGTGGATGCCGTTCACGGCGAACCGCGCGTTCAAGGCCAGTCCTCGCCAGCTGAAAGCCGCGAAGGACATGCATTATGTAAGCGATGACGGTCGACAGATTTTGGATGGGACAGCGGGGCTTTGGGCGGTCAACGCAGGCCATTGCCGCCCACAGATTGTGGAAGCGATCCAAAAGACAGCGGCCGAACTGGACTATGCGCCGCCCTTTCAACTTGGCCACCCCTTGGCGTTTGAGCTGGCGTCTCGCGTTGCGGCTCTCATGCCCAAGGGCCTTGATCGGATATTCTTCACGAACAGCGGATCGGAATCGGTCGATACTGCGTTGAAGATAGCCCTCGCCTATCAGCGTGCGATTGGCCAAGGCACGCGCACGCGGCTGATCGGTCGCGAACGAGGCTATAATGGCGTTGGCTTTGGCGGGATTTCGGTTGGCGGGATCGTCAACAATCGGCGTCAATTCGGCACCCTCCTGACGGGCGTCGATCATCTGCCGCACACGCTCAATATGGAGCACAACGCCTTTTCACGCGGGCTTCCAACTTGGGGTGCGCATCTGGCAGACCAGTTGGAATCGATCGTTGCGCTCCATGGGGCGGAAACAATTGCGGCTGTGATCGTCGAGCCCATGGCAGGATCAACCGGCGTGTTGCCGCCACCCGTTGGCTATCTTCAAAAGCTCCGTGAGATCACCGCCAAGCATGGCATTTTGCTGATCTTTGATGAAGTGATCACGGGCTATGGTCGATTGGGTGGCGCAACCGCAGCTGAGGTTTTCGGCGTGACTCCTGATCTCATCACGATGGCCAAGGGACTTACCAATGCGGCTGTGCCCATGGGCGCCGTTGCCGTCAGCCGTCATGTGCATGATGGTGTCGTCGAAGGTGGGCCAGACGGGATCGAGCTGTTCCATGGCTACACCTACTCCGGCCACCCCCTTGCCGCTGCTGCAGGCATTGCGACGCTTGACATCTATAAGTCCGAAGGCCTGTTCGAACGCGCCGCAGACATCAGCGGATATTGGGAAGATGCTGTCCATAGCCTCAAAGGCAAACGCCATGTCATCGATATTCGCAACGCTGGGATCGTCGCAGGGATTGAGCTTGAGGCGCGGGCTGGCGCTATCGGCAAGCGGGCCATGGAGCTGTTCCACAAATGCTTTGACACGGGCCTGCTTGTGCGCGTTACGGGCGATATCATTGCGCTCTCCCCTCCCCTCATCTTGGAGAAAGCGCATATCGATGAAATGATCGGCAAGATTGGCGATGTGCTGGAGACTTTGGACTGATCAAGCCGTCATCAGCGAACTGTTCATTTTGCCGGGTTGCGATCCACGGCGTCCGCGTTAGAGGCAGGTCATGTTATTTGATGATGTCATGCTCGGCCGCCGCAGTATTCGTGGCTATAAGCCGGATCCCGTCCCCAAGGCCCTGATTGAAGAGATATTGAAGATCGCGATGCGAGCGCCGTCTTCGATGAATACTCAGCCTTGGAATTTTTACGTGATCACAGGCGAGCCACTGGATCGCATTCGTGCAGGCAATACTGAGCGGATGGTCGCGGGCGTGCCTCAGTCTCGCGAATTTCGCACCGGGGAGGCTTTTGCAGGCCATCATCGCGAGCGGCAGATCGGTGTTGCGAAGCAGCTGTTCGCGGCGATGGGCATTGCGCGAGACGATGCTGAACGGCGGCAAGACTGGGTGCTGCGCGGCTTCCGCCAATTTGATGCGCCCGTCTGTGTGATCATTACCTATGATCGTGTGCTCGCCGGCAGCGACGATACGCCCTTTGACTGCGGTGCGGTTGCGACAGCTCTCGTCAACGCCGCCTGGTCGCGCGGTCTAGGTGCAGTGATTAACAGCCAAGGCATCATGCAATCGCCCGTCGTTCGCGAACATGCCGGGATTGCAGACGATCAAGTGATCATGAAAAGCATAGCGCTTGGCTGGCCCGATGAGGATTTTCCGGCGAATGCTGTGGTGTCGGAGCGGAAGAGCGTCGATGAGGCGGCGGTGTTTGTTGGGTTTTAACCTCAAGCCGCCAATTTCAATTTGGGCGCAAGATTTGAGACGCGATTTCCGGAAAATGATGTCAATGCGCTTCCTTCATAGTGGGAAGTAGCATGACTGTTATCGTTCAAAGAGCCGATACCATCACGGCAGAAATAGTAGCCTTGCTCGGACGCCTCACCTTCAGAGAAACATTCGAACATTTGTTTCGCGGCAAGGAAGATGAGTTGTCGGCCTATCTCGACCACACTTTCTCAGTTTCAAAGATCAGATCGAGCATAGCCAAGCCCGAGAACCATTATTGGCTGGCGCTATTGGACGGTCTGCCTATCGGTTATGCGAAACTCAAGCACCCTTCCTCGAACGCTTTGGTATCGGACGGATCTGCGGCTCAACTTCAGAAGATTTATGTTCTGTCGGAGTTTCTTTCGCATCGCGCAGGATACGCCTTGCTGCAGGCCGTCACAGCAAGGGCGGAAGAATCCGAGGCAAAGACGATGTGGCTCACGGTGCTGGACAGCAACCAACGCGCGATCCAATTTTATGAGCGCAATCATTGGTCAGACCTTGGACGCGCGACTTTCTCAATCGGCAGCCAAGAATTTTCGTTTCGAGTTTTGAAGACCGGCCTTGGCGGCGACAGCGCCGCTAGTTGAGCAAGATAATCTTCCCCACATGTCGCTTGGTCAAGAAGGCCTCCTGTGCTGCGACGATATCTTTCAGGTCAAATGTCCCCGCGACCAAGGGCTTGATCTCCCCGCGCTCAATATAGCTGATGAGGTTCGGGAACACTTCAGGCTCCAACACCGTGCAGCCAAGCAGCCGCAGATCTTTCAAATAGAGCGTTCGCAAATCGAGATCGACGATAGGGCCAGAGATGGCTCCGGATACGCCATAGCGGCCTCCCCGTTTGAGGACGTTGAGAATGGCCCCGAACTGTGCTCCGCCGACGATATCGACTGCGGTGTCGAAATGCTCTTGGCCAAAGAGTGCCACTAGATCAGCATCACGGGGAATGACTTGAGCTGCGCCCAGCGCACGAACGGCGTCCGCCTTGTCGGCACTTGCCATCGCGACTACCTCTGCGCCATGTCTTTTGGCAAGTTGGACGGCAGCGGAGCCAACCCCACCCGACGCCCCAGTAATCAGCACGTGCTCACCAGCCGCCAAGCCTATGCGCGTCAGAATATTCTCCGCAGTCGCATAGGCGCATGGAAAACTGGCTAGCTCCGCGCCAGACAAGACAGACTCGATCCGATGAGCATGGACGCTTGGAACGCTAGCATAGTTCGCAAAGGCTCCATCCACTTCGGAACCGAAATAGCTGATGTCGAATTTGCCGTCGCCGCGAAACGCAGGCTCGACAAGCACGCGCTCTCCGATCCGCGCAGGATCAACGCCAGCGCCGACCGCTACAATATCCCCACAAGCATCCGCTCCTTGAATACGAGGAAACGTAAAGGCTGCCCCAGACCAGCCATCATCACCCGCGCCGTCAATCCCAGTCGCTGCCCCGGCGTCAGTCGCCTCCGCCACGGCCTTCGAATACCAGCCGATCCGCGTGTTGATATCAGTATTGTTGACTGCAGAAGCCCCAACCCGGATCAGAACATCATCTGGCCCCGGCACAGGCACCGGCACATCATCGCGCAATTCTAGCTTGTCATAGCCACCATGGCCGGTCAGCAACACCGCGCGCATGGTGGCTGGGATCGTCAATCCTTGAGCACCTTTGCAGCAGACTTGTTCATGAATGCGGCTAGCCGATCTTTGGAGGCTGGCTGGGTGTTGGTGATGCCGGCAATGAACGCCTCTGCATAGTAAGCGTCGCCCGATGCCATATTGCCAATATGAGCAATGCCGGATGTGATCGCAAAGTTTGAAAGCGGCGGATTTTCTGCGGCCTTGCTGGCAATCGCCATTGCTTTTTCAAAGCTCGATCCCTCAACCAGATATTGGCAAAGACCCACACTAACCGCTTCGTCGCCAGAATAGACACGCCCGGTCAACATCATATCAACCATCCGCGCTTCGCCTACCAGACGCGCCACGCGAACCGTAGCTCCACCGCCGGTGAAGATGCCGCGTTGCCCTTCTGGAAGTGCGAAATAGGTCGTCTGGTCGGCCACACGAATATGGAAGGATGAGGCAAGCTCAAGCCCGCCGCCAACCACCGCTCCGTTAAGTGCGCCGACCACAGGTTTCCCGCAATGTTGAATGGCGTCAAACGCGGCATGCCATCTGCGGCAGATATACATGAAGTCAGTTGCGCTGCGATCTTCCAGATGATGCTCGATCAGGTCCAGCCCTGCGCAAAAGACTGAACCTTCAGCCTTCATCACCACTGCGCGAACAGGCTCGCTGCGGCGCACCCATTCAAACAAAGCGCAAATTTCTTCAATGAACGCAGCGGAAAGCGCATTGCGCTTGTCGGCCCGGTCCAGCGTCACAACAAGCACATTGCCTTGTGCCTTAGCCTTCATAAACTCCAACGATGGCATTGCGTCTGTCATGAATCCCCTTTCGATAACTTGGTGCGCGGTTCCCGCATCTAGCTTGCGCGATCAAGCCCAAATTGTGCCAGATACCATTTCTGAAATTTGATCACGCTGCCCTCTTGCTCTGAGTATCGGCCAGGGCGGTATCGGCTGGACATGATCCCGGCCTGATTATTCTCAGTGATCACTTTGTCTTGCGTTGTGGTGGCGTGATAACCCCAGATCATCTTCTCGATATCCACCTCGTCCTCGGTCGCGCGGCCATCGACGAGCCAGATCATTTCCACATCGGATTCCAGCGCACCCCGCGGCGTGAACTGGAACAGGATGACAAAATGATCGTCGGCCACAATCTGACTGAAGGGGCTGAAACTGAGGTGCATCCGCCCGCCATCCGCCTTGGCGCGCTTGCCCATCAGCGGCGACGGCGCGGTGCCATCCTGCGTTTCGGCTGCCCAGCCCTCTTTGTTCATCCGCTGCATCAGCAAGCGGAGATGACTGCTCTCTGGTTCATCATCGATTGTGCCGACCGGGCGACCAAGGGCAGCAGCGCTTTCCTCCCAAGCTTGGAGTTTTGGCGCGTAGGCGGCGATGGCATCAGCAGGGCCTGAGCTTGGTCCTGCACCCACCGCAACGATCGATTCCGAAGCATGCATCGAACAAAATTCAGGATGGGATGGCACGCAGTGATAGCATTCGAAGAAATTTTCGATCACCAGCTTCCAATTGGCCGTTGTCGGGTAACTTCCAGCATGGGCAATGCGCGCGTCAGCAATGCCGTGATAGTCGAGGATTGGCCCCATGTCACCAAAGGTCGCATCGAAATCGACGGGCTCGCCATCACTCATGTTGATGAAGATCAGGCCGTGGAAGACCCGAATATGGCAGGCGTGGAGGCCATTCTCTGCCTTGTCAAAATCCTCAGGCATCAACCGTGCGGAGATCAAACGACCATCCAGGCCAAATGTCCAAGCATGATAAGGGCACACCAAGCGCGGGGCATTGCCACTTTCGGCTTGGCAGATCGTCGAACCACGGTGGCGGCAGACATTGAAGAAGGCGCGGACGCTGTCAGCATTTTCGCGGATGACAATGATTTGCTCACCGCCGATTTTGAATAGGAAATAATCACCCTTATTCGGGATGCGCGAAATATGGCCAGCCAGAATCCATTTCTGGCTGATGATGGCATCCATATCGGCCTTGAACACTGCGTCGCTGGTGTAAAATTCCTGATCAAAGCTATAACCAACGCGCGTATTGGCGGCGAGGCGCGTCATGAGTTCAGTCTGCCACATTAGATTTTGATCCGGGCGTTTGAGGGGTCATACATGGGTTTGAGCGAGGCCGTCACAGGATAACGCACGCCCGCAATTTCGATTTCAAAGTCATCCGCGCCAATTGGCCCAACCAAGCCGCCATCTGCCGCAGTCACATAGCCAAGCCCGCATGCGCCGCCCAGCCCGTGGGTGTACATGCCGGAGCGGATGTAACCGGCTATGCGGTCGCCCTGCCAGATTGGCTCATTATGATAGAGCATCGGCTTGGGGTCTTTGAGCAGGAATTGGACGAGCTTCTGTTTGAGGCCTTCTTCCTTTTGGCGCAGCAAAGCCTCACGCCCGATGAAGCCGCCCGCTTTGTCCATCTTTACAGCAAAGCCAAGGCCAGCCTCAAGCGGCGTGTCTTCATCGGTGATGTCGTGGCCCCAATGGCGATAGGCCTTTTCCATCCGCAGCGCGTTGAGCGCATGATAGCCACAATGCTTCAGCCCGAATGCAGCGCCCGCAGCGACAATTTCGTCATAAACGCCGGTCATAAATTCGGTCGGAATGTACAACTCCCAACCCAGCTCGCCGACATAGGTGATGCGCGATGCGCGGACGATGGCATAGCCGAGTTCGATTTCTTGGCTCGTCGCAAAGGGAAAGGCCTCATGCGAGAGATCATTGGGGCAGATCGATTGAAGCAGCGCCCGGGCATTCGGCCCCATGATTGAGATAACACCCATCGCTGAAGACACATTGGTCAGCACCGCGTGCGCATCCGCTGGTGTGTGGCGCTTCAGCCAATTGAAGTCTTTGGTCTCGGTTTCAGCGCCGGTGACGATCAAATAGACGGTTTCGGAGAGGCGGGTGACGGTCAGGTCAGCCTCTATCCCGCCCTTCTCATTGAGCCACTGCGTGTACACCAGCTTGCCGGGTTCGACATCTACATCATTGGCGCAGACCTGATTGAGGACGGCCATTGCATCACTGCCTTCCAGCCGGAACTTTGCGAAGCTCGATTGATCGAACAAACCTACGGCCTCACGCACAGCCCTGCATTCAGCGGCATTCGCCTCGAACCAGTTCTGGCGGCCATAGCTATATTCATATTTGGGCGCGCTGCCGGGTTCGCCATACCAGTTTGCACGCTCCCAGCCAAACGCTTCACCAAAGCAAGCGCCTTGCGCCACGAGCCGATCGTGCAACGCAGACTTGCGAACACCACGCGCCGTTTCATATTGCTTGAAGGGATAATGGGTCGCGTAAAGCAGGCCCAAGCTTTCGGTCACACGCTCGCGCAGATATTTGCGGTTGATCTGGAACGGCATGTTGCGGCGGATATCGACGGTCCAGAGGTCGGCCGGGGGAATACCATCGCGGATCCAGTCCGCCATTACCTTGCCCACGCCGCCTGCCGATTGTAGGCCGATGGAGTTGAGGCCAGCGGCAACAAAGCAACCCTTCAGCTCCGCGCTCTCGCCCAGATGATAACGCACGTCGGGGGTGAAGCTTTCCGGGCCGCAGAAGAATTTCTGGATGCCTGCCTTTTCCAGCGCAGGCACGCGGCGCATCGCGTCCATCAAAAGCGGTTCGAAATGCTCAAAACTCCCGGCGATTTCATCGAAGCAGAAATCTTCTGAAATGCCGTCCATGCCCCAGGGCCGAGCATTGGGCTCAAAAGCTCCAACAAGCAGCTTGCCCGCATCATATTTATAATAGCCGCAATAATCATAGTCGCGGAGCACGGGCAGCGTGCTGTCGATGCCTTCGACGCCTTCGAACAGCACATAATAATGTTCGCACGCATGAAGCGGAGCGGCGACGCCAATGCTCGCCGCCAGATCGCGGGTCCACATGCCGCCGCAGATCACGACATAGTCTGCATCGATGCTGCCGTCATCGGTATCAACGCCCGTCACCCGCTCACCATTGTGGCGGATCTTGGTGACTTTCGTATTCTCGAAAATCCGAGCACCGCCGGTGCGGGCACCCTTGGCCAGTGCCTGGGTGATATCGACTGCGTTGGCATAGCCATCGCTAGGGATATGAATGCCGCCGACGACATCATCGACATTGACGATCCCTGCCAGTGCCTTGATCTCGTCCGGGCCGACGACATGCACCGGCAGATCAAAGACCTTGGCCATGGATGCGCTGCGCTTGAGTTCCTCAAAACGCTCCTGATTGGTCGCCATCGAGATTGAGCCGCATTGCCGGTATCCGGTCGCTTGGCCGGTCTCCGCCTCCAGCCCGCGATACAATTCGCCCGTATATTTGGCGAGCTTGGTCATGTTGATGCTGGGGCGCAACTGCCCGACCAGCCCAGCCGCATGCCATGTCGTGCCGCTGGTCAGTTGTTTGCGTTCGAGGAGGACAACATCGTCCCAGCCAATCTTGGTCAAATGATAAGCGATCGAGCAGCCAATGACACCACCGCCGACGATGACGACTTTCGCTTTTTTGGGGAGCTCAGCCACGCGGATCAGACCTTCATCTTCGCATTGTCAGGATCATAGACGGGATGCTCAAGCACAGTGCCAACGCGACGCTCCCCCTGCAGCATGATGTCAAAAGTTGATCCGGGCGCGGCATTTTCAATTGGCACGCAAGCGAAGAAGAGGCTCTTGCCCACGCGGTGGCCATAGCCCCCTGACGTTGTCAGCCCGATGCACTTATCGCCCATCATGCAAGGCTCTGCGCCACGCACATCGACGTTGGCCGCGTCCACCTCGCCGTAAACAATGCGGAAGCGGTCCGGCGCATCAAGCGTTGCCTGCTTGCCGGCGAAATCATCCTTTTTGAAATTGATGAAGCGCGGCATGTCTGCCTCAATCATCGTCAGCTCATTGGTGAGTTCGGAGCCCCAGGCCTTATAGCCCTTCTCCATCCGCATCGTATTGGCGGCGTATAGCCCGTAGTTTACGATGCCAAATTCTTGGCCTGCTTCCCAAACCGCATCATAAAGTGCGGCGAGATCGGCCATCGCCGGGTGCAGTTCCCAACCCAGCTCGCCAGCGTAGGAGACGCGCAGCGCGCGCATCTTGATACCAGCAATCGTCACTTCCTGCCCGCTCAGCCAGCGAAAGCCTTCATTGCTGAGATCAGCATCAGTCAGTTTGCTAAGCACATCGCGAGAGCGCGGACCGTTCATCACCAACACGCCCAAATCCATGGTGAGGTTGCGGAAACTCACATCCTCATCGGGCAATTTGCTTTGAATGAGTAAATCCCAATCGCGTTGTTCCGCAGCGGCAGCGGAGAGAGAGTAAAAATGATCGTCAGCAAAGCGCGTGACCGTCATCTCGCCATAAATGCGCCCTTGCACGGATAGCGGATGGACCAGACCAATGCCGCCCAGTTTCTTCGGCATGCGGTTTGCGCAGATGCGATTGAGGAAGGCCTCAGCATCGGGACCAGTGACGTCGTATTTGGCAAAACCGGACAAATCGAGGACGCCTACTCGCTCCGCCACCGCCTTCACTTCGGCAGCGACCGCGTCAAAACTGTTGGTCCGCTGATAGCCGCCTATTTCCTCGGCACCATCAAGCGCAAAATATTTGGGCCGTTCCCAGCCATAAGTTTCGCCGTAAACCGCGCCTTGATCTTTCAGCTTCGCATAAAGCGCGCTCATTTTCTGCGGGCGGCCATCGGGCTCTTCCTCGCCGGGAAGCCGTGTTGTGAAGGTCATCCGGTAATCGAGGAATACTTTGTCGCGGCTATACTGCTCATCGGCATAGGGGCCGTAACGGCGCGGATCAAACTCGGTCATGTTGATGTCGGCATCGCCGTAAACCATCCACTGCGCCAGATATTTGCCAGCGCCGCCGCCTTGCGCAATGCCAAAGCTGGTGCCGCAGCAATGCCAAAAATTCTTGAGGCCAATCGCTGGCCCCAGCAGCGGCCCACCATCGGGCGTATGGGGGATTGCGCCATTGACGAAGCGCCTCAAGCCAACCTCACCAAAGATTGGCATCCGCTCAATCGCCCGCTCCAGCCATGGGTAAATCCTCTCCAGATCTTCCGGGAAGAGCTCGCTCGTTGACTCCCACTCCGGATGCCCGCCGCGCGGTGCCCAAGCCTCGGCGAGGCCAACATTCTCGTAAACACCGATCAGACCGCTTTTCTGCTCCTGCCGGAAATAGCCGGATACATGCGGGCAGCGCATGACGGGGATTTCCTCATCCCGCTCTTGGAAAGCGGGAATGGGATCAGTGACGACATAATGGTGCTCCATATTGGTCACTGGAATATCGATGCCAGCCATTTGCGCGACCTGCCGCGCGTAACAGCCCGCCGCATTGACGACGATTTCGGCGCGGACGGTGCCTTGCTCGGTTTCCACATCCCATTCGCCCGATGGCAATTGGGTGAGGCCAGTGACTCGATTCTTGCGGACAATTTTCGCGCCCATATTTTTGGCCCCAATGGCAAGCGCATTGCAGATGCCTGATGGATCAGCGTGGCCATCCTCAGTCGTCCGCGCGCCCGCGATCACGCCGTTAAGCGTCATGAAGGGGTTATGGCGCATGATCTCCTCAGGCGGGATGATCTCCATCTCAAAGCCGATGATTTTGGAGAAGCCTTGGATATAGCGCATCCACGCCAGCTCACGTTCATTGGTGGCCAACCGAATGCCACCCGATTTATGCCAGCTCACATATTGACCGGTAAGTCCTTCCAACTGGGGATAGAGCCAGTTCGAATAGGCGTGCATTTTGGCGAGATTGTAACTGCCAGTGATGTTCGGGCACTGCCCTGCAGCGTGCCACGTCGAACCGGACGTGAGTTCGTCCTTTTCGATCAGCAAGCAATCAGTCCAGCCCAATTCCGCGAGATGATAGAGCAGTGATGCCCCCATGATCCCGCCGCCGATAATCACCACTCTGGCACTGGTTTGCATTGCTTTTCCATCTTCGCGAGACGCACGTTGTGGCGCGATATTGACGCGTCAATCGCCAAAGACAAATGTGCAATTCACCGCGACTGGTTCAAAAAATTTTACGGTTGAAGGCCTCGGCTCAAACCTCATCGGGCAGATTGTCAAAAACGCGTCACAGCATCGTAACGAAGTTTTTGCATATTGGGTTTGCGGGCAGAACCGACCCGGTGCTACAGCGAGCATTAATGGCTACTCTTTCCATCCGGACCCTCAAAGCGGAACCGCAAGGTTATCTGCTTTGCGCCATGCGTTTAACATGGATTGCTCTTCCTCTCGCTATTTTGCTGCCTTTGCATCTGATTTGGCATATTCTGAAGCTGCCTTCACCATGGGCGATGTTGTTTTTGCGCATCGCTGCGCGGGCCATGGGCGCTCGCGTCAAAGTTTATGGCGAGCATATCCGCAAAGATGTTTTCTTTGTCGCTAATCATTTGTCTTGGCACGATATTCCCATCCTCGGGGGGATCACTGGGACAGCCTTTGTCGCTCAAGACGGCGTCGCGAAATGGCCAATCATAGGCTGGTTGGCAAAGGTCAATCGCACCATCTTCGTCAGCCGTACGGAAAAGCATAATGTCGCGGCGCAAGTCGCAGAACTGCGGGAAGCCATTGCTGAAAATTGGTCAGTGACTCTTTTCCCCGAAGGCACAACGTCTGACGGCCGTGGTCTTTTGCCCTTCAAACAGTCGTTGTTTGAAACGCTAGCGCCACCGCCAAAGCCGATTATGATTCAGCCCGTCTTGATCGACTTTGGCAAAGTTGGTCCAGACATTGCGTGGCTGGGTGAAGAAACCGGCTGGGAAAGCGCATGGCGGGCCTTCACGCGCCCAGGAAGCTATGACGTAGGCGTTCATTTCCTTGAGCCATTTGACCCAGGGATGCTAGCAGATCGAAAGGCTGTTTGCGCAACCGCAAGAGCCCGCATTGCAAATGCCCTGTCGACAACGCTTGGCTACACCGTCAAATAGCTCAAACAGCCTGCGCAGGTTGGGTCTGAAACAGCGGTTTCTGGCCGACGCCCAAGCAAAATAATTCACATGATATCGCAAATTTTTCATTTGTGACATCGAAGGGGTAACGCTCTAACTTTTGGGTTTAAGTGACATCTTTTCAGATGCGAATTTGGGATGGGCGTAGCGTTAGAATGAAAATCGGTTTTATTGGTCTTGGCAATGTTGGCGGAAAACTTGCTGGTAGTTTGATTCGGAACGGCCATGATGTGATGGTTCGCGATCTGGATGACGCTTTGGTCGCTGAATATGTGAGCCGAGGCGCAAAATCAGCCGCAACCCCTATGGAATTGGGCGAAGCCGTTGACCTGATCATCACCTGCCTTCCTTCCCCCGCCGCAAGCAGTGCTGTTGCGGAAGGTGCAGATGGTTTCCTCCAAGTCATAGGCCCAGGCAAAGTCTGGCTCGAAATGAGCACGACCGACTATAGTGAGATTATCCGGCTTGGCGCGGCCGTTGAAGCACGCGGTGCGCTCTTCATGGAATGCCCCGTTTCAGGCGGCTGCCACCGTGCTGATACCGGCAATATCGCAATCTTCGCTGGCGGTCCTCGCGCGGCTTTTGAAGCGGTGCTGCCCGTGTTGACGACGATGGGTCGCCGCATCTTGCATACTGGAGAACTTGGCACGGCATCGCAGCTAAAGGTCATGACCAACTATCTGTGCACCGTGCATTTGGTGGCGCTTGCTGAAGCTCTCACCACCTGCAAGGCCATTGGGCTCGACATGAACACGACCTACGAAGCGATCAAGATTTCATCAGGCAACAGTTTCGTCCATGAAACCGAAAGCCAAGTGATCTTGAACGGCAGCCGTGACATCAACTTCACAATGGATCTTGTGTCGAAGGACATTGGCCTGTTCGACAAGATCGCTCAGGAAGCAGGCGTGCCCGTCGAAATGTCGCCATTGATCGTGCGGATGTTCAAAGAGGCCGAAGCCGAATATGGCAGCCGAGAATTCTCACCCAACATCATCCGCCGTTATGAAGAGCCGCTTGGGATCAAGGTGTTGGGAACGGGCTTCCCGGATCAGATGGTTGATGATGAGCCAGAAGAACCGGGCTACGAGGTAGTGCCAAAGCGCTAGGCAGCGCTGCCTGTCGCTTCGACATGAGCGGCAATCCAATCCATAAAGGTCTTAATGCGCAGATTTTCGCGCATATCCTTGCGACAAATCAGGCCCCACTCTCCGGGGCTTATGGCCTTGTGCTGCACGGGAATCACCAAGCGGCCCTCGGCTAAGTCTTGATCCACGAAGGGGCCATTGACCAACGCAACACCTTGCCCATCAAGCGCCATTTCAAGCGCCACCGCGAGTGTATCGACCATGAGGAAAGGAGCAGCAGGCTTGAAATCTAGGCCTGCCGATAAAGCCCAAGCCTCCCAATCTTGGACTTGGGTATAGTTGGCGACAAGCGGCAGAGCCATCATCGCTTCGATCGAACCGGCGCTTCCCATTTTTTTCAGAAGTGATGGGCTGCACACTGGAAACAACGGATGTTCGAACAAAGGCACCCAATGATATTTATTCAGGTCAGGCAGTGTGTCGCAATAGACGAGGCCAACATCGGCATGGACATCATCAAATTCCCATTCGACCGCGCACGTGCTGAGCGTGACTTTCACTTCCGGGTGGTCATGCAGAAAATGAGGCATCCGCTTAGCCAGCCATCGGATTGATGCCGTCACATAGGTTTGAACGCGGAGCGGTTTGTCGAGCGCATTGCGGTGAACAGCCTCGACCCCTTCGAGAAGCGACTCAAAGGCACTGCGCACATAGGGATAGAGCGCCCTGCCCTCTTCAGTCGAAACGATGTGCCGCCCCTCTTGAACGAACAAGGCAACGCCAAGCGCTTCTTCGATCAGCTGGACTTGGTGGCTGACGGCAGGATGGGTGAGGCAAAGCTCATCCGCGGCGTCGCGAATGCTCTGATGGCGGGTCGCGGCCTCAAAACCGCGCAAGGCTTTGAGTGGTGGCAATCTTCTCAATTCGAACTTGCCGGTCATTCGCCGATCCTCTCCCTCGTCGAGGACGGCGTAGCGTATCGATTCTCATCGGTAAATAAAATTTAAGCGTCTGTGCGTGCATCCTCAAGGATCATCGCTGCGCCCTTTTCGGCAACCATCACTGTTGGCGCATTGGTGTTGCCTGATGTGATCGTCGGGAAGACTGAGGCATCGACAACGCGCAGCCCCTCAACTCCATGAACGCGCAACCGCGCATCGACGACGGCAGAGACCGGATCAGTTCCCATCATGCACGTGCTGGTTGGGTGATAGACGGTATCGGCACGTGCCCTGAAATCAGCGAGCAGAGCATCGTCGCCTTCGACTTGGATGCCGGGGATCAGCTCCTCTGTGATGATGTCCGCCAAGGGGCGTGTTCGCGCGAGCTGACGAAGCAAGCGGTTTCCCGCTAACACATCATCAATGTCCGTCTGGGTCGCCAAATAGTTCGGGTGGATTATTGGGTGAGCCTTGTGGTCAGCGGAGGCCAGCTCGATATGTCCACGACTGGTAGGCCGACAGGGATTGTGAGACAGCAAGAAGGCGGAAAAAGGGTCAGGGTTGAGCAGTTTCCGTTCAGACAATGGCGTCTTCGTATAGCTCACGGGGCTGAAATAGAGCTGTAGATTGGGGTGCAGCTTGGTCGGGTCGCTCCGAACAAAGCCCCCGCTTTGATTGAC
>DLOX01000013.1:0-1056 GCA_002478575.1 Sphingomonadales bacterium UBA7473
GACACCATTGTGTAAAAGCTCGGACGTTTTCGGTCGGTCCAGCGCTCCTGCAGCGAGTTGTTCGTCGCCCCCCAATCCATGAAGCGCAGGCAATGGAAGGGCCGGCAGAAGTCGACAAATTCAGGCAGGAACGGCTCGGCCTGCAGATTGTCGCGTTCATGATTTTCCGCGACTAGTCTGATGTTCCGGATGTGATTTCCGCGCTTTGATCGCTTGATGATGACCGCTTCATAAGCGCCGTCTGACGCGTGTGACATCTGGAGAAGAATGCGGCCTGGCTTTCGGGAGATGACTTTGGTGGCAGCGAGACCATCGATTTCACCCTCACCATCGTAAAGCAGGACATATCGGCCAGCGCTCCTGACATTGGGCACGTATGTGAAAACGGTTTGCGGCTCCTCGGCACCCGGCGCGGCAACCGGAACCTCCAACGGATAGCCGTCTTCGTCGAAGACGAAGGCATCGTGGGCTTTGGTGTCGTGCGGTCCCCTCCCACTCAGGTTCCGTGTCAGCCATGGCCGCGCGCCCAGAAACAGGTTTTTGAAGGGGAAGCCAGGCTCCCAGTCGGCAATACCGGCAAGATTCATTCCGATGGGTAGTGTCGGGAAGCTCTCACCGCGTGCCAGCGGCGCGGTGCCGGCTCCGCTCTTGGCCCACAACCCGATCGCACCGAGCGTTAGCAAGCCAGCCCCTGCCGAGGAAGTAAGCAGGACAGTTCTTCTGTTGATCGACATCGCAACTTTCATCCAGCGCAAAGGAGATGCGCGGCTCCTGTGCGCGATGCCGGAGGGGCTTACAAGAGGACAGCATCCCTAAAGCCTGGCGGTGACGCACGGAGAAACGCATCAATGAAGGCTTTGATATCCGAAGAGGTGCTGCTTCCCGGTTCCTCGAGCGTCGAGATTCTGACGAGTACCCCATCTGGAATCGTGCCTTTCAAATTGGCAGCAGCCATCGCGAGGCGCTGATCAATCCATGACTTTGGAAACTGATCACCCACCCTCACCCAATAGATGACCCGCTCGAACAAGCCTCCACGATCGGCCACCACCTCGC
>DLOX01000013.1:1182-3983 GCA_002478575.1 Sphingomonadales bacterium UBA7473
CCGGCGGCCGGATAGCAGACTTCCGGCCGATGGACCTGGATGTCATTCTGCTGGACGCTGCTGTAAGCGACCAGCACCATCATGGCTGGTAACCCGTGGCCCTCGTAAATCCGTGTTTCGAGATTTTCGTAGAGCTTGTCGCCCTCATCGAGAGCGGGAAGCACAAGCTCTGCTGCCTTGCGTGACCTCCAGCCTCCAACCCGCTCCGGAATTCCGGCACGAAATTTGGCCTCATCCAATATGCGTGCCGACGCCTTGGGGGCGCTCAAGTAAGACAGACCGGCAATCCCGGCGAGCCCACACCCAATCATCATACTCCGCCGATCAAGGCTTACAGCGGAGCCCAAAAATCGAGCTGCGCTGACTTTATCTTCCGTCACGCTTCGGGTTCCTTCGCTTGACGCAATCTAGGGCCGTGGTTCCACCATTGCCAACGAATTCCTCCTCCCGGGTACGTGCAAGCTTGCATTAGGCTTTGAAAGCCCTAGTCACAGCCTTGGTTTTCGCGCGGGGGACGGCGGTGCGCATTGCTTATCTCATCAATCGCTATCCGACAGCCAGCCACAGTTTCATTCGGCGTGAGATTGAAGCAATCGAAGCCCAAGGCATTGAGGTCGTCCGCTTTTCCGTCCGCCCGGTCGAGTCGAGCCAATTGCCTGATAAGCGAGACCTAGCAGAACGCGGTAAGACCACTGTCATGCTTGATGCGGGCGCGTTCAAACTTGTTCTCAGCGGCCTTAGACACCTTGTCACGGCGCCAGGGGCAAGCCTGAGAGGTTTGAAGGCAGCGTTCGTGCACTGCCCATGGACGCCTTTGGAAGTCATCAGACGTTCTGCATATTTTGCAGAGGCCTCGCTACTCGCTTTGCGTATCCGTACAGGTCGGATCACGCATATCCACGCGCATTTCGGGACAAACTCTGCAACCGTAGCACGTGTTGCGAGCATCCTTGGCGAGGTACCCTACAGTTTTACGGTCCATGGCCCCGATGAGTTCGACTCCCCAATCGCTCTCGATCTGGCAGGTAAGATACGCGACAGCGAATTTTGCATTGCCATCAGCAGCTATGGCCGTAGCCAACTCATGCGATGGAGTGCTTTCTCGGATTGGGCGAAGATCAAGGTGGTGCGATGCGGTGTGGACGCAAGCTTTCTCGAAAGATCCGAGCTTGTTGAGCCGCCGTCAAAGCCGCACCTTTGCACGGTTGCCCGCCTTAGCGCCCAAAAGGGCGTTCCCTTGCTGCTTGATGCAGCGGCACAGCTCAAGCGGCGCGGAAGGAACTTCCAACTCACAATTGTAGGCGACGGGGAGCTACGCGTTGACGTGGAAGCGATTATCGCGCAGCACAATCTGGGTGATCACGTCATTCTGGCTGGCCTAGCCTCTTCGGAGGAAGTGATCGATTATGTCGAGCAGTCGCGAGCAATGGTGCTTCCGAGTTTTGCTGAAGGCTTGCCGGTCGTTATCATGGAGGCACTCGCTCTGGGCAGACCGGTGATTGCGTCTGCCATTGCTGGCACTCCTGAACTGATCGATTCTAAGTGTGGATGGCTTGTTCCTGCCGGGTCAGTGGATCACCTCGTCGAGGCCATGGAAGCGGCGCTCGATGCTTCTCAGGCACAGCTGTCGAGGATGGGAGAGATTGGCCGAGAACGCGTGGAAGAACGCCATAATGCGGCTGTGAACGGCAGAACATTGGCGGCCTTGTTCCGCGGGGGACAATCCGGATGATAGAGGCGTTGGCGGTCGTTTCATGGATTGCGGCGATAGCGGTATCCGTGCCGCTGTTGATTTTTTCTCTCGAAGTCCTGCTCGGATTGTGGGTGGGCAGGCCGCAAAAGCAGATCTCCTGCGAGCCTTCAACCTGCATCCTCATCCCTGCACACAACGAGGAAACGATCATCAAAGCGACTTTGGATCGATTGCATCCGATCTTGCCCACGAATGCATCGATCCTGGTTGTCGCCGACAACTGCACCGATAAAACCGCTGAAATTGTCCGACAGCTAGGCTTCGTTGTCCTTGAACGGCTCGATCCAGATCGGCGGGGGAAGGGCTTCGCGCTTGCCCATGGCCGTGATTGGTTAAGCAAGCAACCGCCGGAATGCGTGATCATATTTGACGCTGACTGTACGACCGACGCAGGTTCGCTCGAAGATCTGATCCAATACAGCACTGCCAAAGCAGCCGTGGTCCAAGCTGCTTACGCATTCGAACCAGACCATTCGATAGCGGCCAAGGTTCAAATCTCCAATTTTGCTTTTTGGGTCAAAAATGTTGTCCGTCAGCGCGGCACTCAGCGCTTGGGTGGCAGCGCAATATTGACCGGCACAGGCATGGCCTTTCCTTGGAAGATATTCGCAGAGGTGCCTCTTGCCACTGCGAACATCGTCGAAGATCTCGCCCTGACGATCGACTTAGCGCGGGCTGGCAAAGCCCCCCACTTTCTCAACCAAGCCAAGGTGGGCAGCGTCGCTGCGATTGAGACAGCGACGCTTGAGCAGCGGTCACGTTGGGAACACGGCTTTTTGGATGTCGCACGCCGGCAAGGGCTTCCCATCTTGTTTGTGGGACTGAAGCGCCTAGACCGCAAAGCGATGCTTCTGGGGCTGCATCTGCTTGTCCCGCCCCATGCGCTGCTCCTCATGACAGCTTTGGCGGCAGTCGTCATTCTGGCAAGCCTGGCTGGTATCGTCGCTTATTGGTATCCTCTCTTCACGGTACTTGGGTTCCTGTGTCTGTCGCTGGTTTCAGTGCTACTTGCCTGGTTTTCGGGCGGGCACAGGTGGCTGAAGGGCAC
>DLOX01000051.1:0-5106 GCA_002478575.1 Sphingomonadales bacterium UBA7473
CTCGAAACCCGTCCGTTTCTTGAGGACCGTTTCGAGATATTCGCCAAGCACGATTTTGTCTTGCACCGGATCCTTCACCACCGCGCCGATCATGTTGCTGGCGAGGGCGTCGGCGTTCAGTTTGCCATCGTTGAAAAAGGTTGCCTGACTGATCCCGCCGACCATGACGGCTATCGCCTCTGCAGTCGACAGGCCGCCCGACGGTGTCTTTAACGCAACCTTGCCATCCTCAGTTGCGCCACTGCGAAGTTCGCGGAAGATCGCAACCACCCGCGCAACTTCGTCGGCGACATTTTTTGGGGCAGGAAGGTCAAGACTGTGCGCCATTTCGCCGACCCGTTTGACGACGATTTCGACCTCTTCACGTGCGCTATCGGGCAGCGGCAAGACCACGACGTTGAAGCGGCGCTTCAGCGCGGAGGACAGTTCATTCACCCCCTTGTCGCGATTGTTGGCGGTCGCGATAATGTTGAAACCGCGCGCCGCATAGACCGACGTATTCAGTTCGGGGATCGGCATCATCTTTTCCGAGAGCACCGTGATCAGCGTATCCTGCACATCACTGCCCATCCGCGTCAGTTCTTCAAAGCGGCAAAGCTTCCCGCTCTCCATTGCCCGCATGAGGGGCGTCGCCACCAGCGCATCGCGACTTGGCCCATGCGCGAGCAACTGCGCATAGTTCCAGCCATAGCGGATCTGATTTTCGTCAGTCCCCGCTGTGCATTGAATGACCATCGATGAATCGCCGGTAATGGCTGCGGTCAGATGTTCCGACACCCAAGACTTGGCGGTTCCTGGCACGCCGAGCAGCAGCAGCGCCCTGTCAGTCGCGAGCGTGGAGACGGCGGTTTCAATCAGCCGTTTGTCGCCAACATATTTGGCCGAGATTGTTGTGCCGTCATCTGCTTTGCCGCCCATCAGATATGTGACCACTGCGCGTGGCGACAGCACCCAGCCCGGCGGCTTCTGCCCCTTATCGCCCTTGGCAAGCGCGGCGAGTTCACTGGCGTAGGTTTCCTCGGCCGAAAGGCGCAGTTTCTCGGTCATGCATTTACTCCACTATGATTGAGAGCGGCGTTCAACCGCAAAAGGTCGAAGCGAGGATCCGACTCTGTCAGCCCCGCACGAACGAGACGGTCAATGCTCGCGCGTGCGCCAGCTTGCGACGCCATCAGCGCGAGCGCGCGCATTTCAGAGGTGACATCGGTTTCGCCCGAAGCTGCATTCAGCAGCGCTTTGCCAGCCTGTGTTTCGATCAACCCATCCCGCTCCGCACCTGCGCCGATGATCGACAATGCGGTGCCAAAGCTGCAACCCTTTGCACCGAGCAGTCTACCTGCCAACGCACTGCACTGTGCAGCATCCAAACGAGGCTTAAGCGCAAGAATGACAGGCACATCAATCGTCGATTCCGTCATCAATCGCGTGTAAAGCGCCTCGATAATGGGTGCCGATGCCGATTGCTCTGCAAACACTGCAAAGCGGTAGTCGGCGTGAGCATCATCGCCAAATGGCCAAAGCGTAACAAGATCGTCAGCCGACACGCCAAGCGCGACTGCAAAGCCTCCAAAATCGACCTGCGCGAACAATGCGTCTCGCCGACTGCGCTGCGCGGGCGTCTTAATCGGGCGTGCCCCCAATATGCGCGTGCGCCGCAACAACCCCTTGGTCTTAACTTCGAAAAAACCTGCCAGTTCAGCAGCATCTTCACCGGTGCCAGTGCCGCGCCCCAGCCGCGCGAGCAGCGATGCGGCCAGCGCCTTGATCTTTGGCGCGCGATCTGTGCTCAGGCTTTCAAGATAGGGGACGTCTCCCTCTGACAGGCCGGGGAGCAAGCACTCAACCAGTCGCAATCTTGCTTCCGCGCCCTCGCCAGCGGCCTTCGCGGCTAGCAGGGCGGTGGCGCGCGCCGGGTCACGCAACCGGATTTGAGAGAGCGCCATCCTGCGCGCCGCTGGCCACCAGTCGCCCCAATTGGCTTCGTTCAGTTCATCATGCGCACTTTGCGATGGTGCAGCCATCCCAGCTTGTCCCTCGGCCCAGTCACGCCAAGGCGCATAGGCCTCAGGCACGGAATCATCATGTCGAGAAGGCATCCAATCTGCGGGGTGCATTGCATAGCCACGGGCCGCGAGCAGCGTTATCAGATCGCGCTGACCGTTACTTTCCTTCAGTGCTTTCAGGCAACGCCGAGCCAGGGGCGCCAGTGCGCTGGGAACCAAGGGCAATGTTAGCGGTGGGATGTCGGACACCGCAGTCAGCGCGGTAGCCGGAGTTGGGGCTACACACAGACCAAGATACTGCCCCGTCAACGCCAGCAGCCGCAGTTCGGCTTCGCTGCTTTCGCCGCTACCTAGCACGTTCGTCCAAGCCGATGGTGCAAGCCCTACCGCCTGCCCGCCCATGGTCCAACGTGTCAGAACTGGATCGAGTTGATCGAAAAGGGCATCAGCCGGCACAGTCGATCCTTCCCCATATCGATTGCGCAGCAAGCATCCGAAGTCCGCCCGCAGACCAGATCGCAGCCGCACAATCGAGGTCCGTCGCACGCGCGGGGCCGTCAGCGATCGCTTCTACCGGAAGTATGTCATCACCCGTCTTGCTCTTCCACCAAGGCGCGCCATTTGCGTCCATCACGATCCGACCAAGCGGCAGCAGCACCGGCGCTTCAAGCAGCCAAGGCTCAGCGTCCAGCCGTTTAGCAATCTTGGTCGCGATGCTGCCATCTTTAGCTATCGGCCAATGAGCATCGCTATCTTCGCGCGACGCCCGGTTGAGCAATATCGCGCGCTCTGGGTTTTGAGCCGGGTAGAAGGCAAGCTCCCCATCAAACTGCTCACCAACAGTAAACACAGAGCCTCGCTTGCCCGCGCTTGCCGGATAATAGTCCAGCAATACCGCAAAACGCGGTCCGTCACCGCCCAAATTCAACAACCAGCTGGTTTGCGATACCAGCCCATCGCGGCGCGTTTCGACCTTCTCGCCAATGACTTCCCAAGTCGAGGTGAGGCGCAGCGTGGCAGGATTTTCAAGCAGCGCCTCTCTGTTTTCCGCCGCACCGATCAATCGGCGAAACTCCGCATTTTTCGGATCAGCGCGAAATGCACGGGCCAAGAGCACCAGCTTGCCAAGCTCGACCACCGCACCGCGCACCCGATCGCCAGCAGGCATGGCAAGCAGCCGCGACGGCAGTTCGTCGATCCGCCCGGCCAGAACCGCGGCCTTGCCATCGACCAGCCGCGCGGCAATCCGCCGACAGCGCCCGGTGGCATCGTCGATGAATGAGGCTAGCCCTTGCCGCAGTTGGTCACAAATCCAGCCTTCCAGCGCATCGACGGCGTCACACATCGCCTGTTCAGTTTCGGCTGCACGCTTTTCCGAAGCAGCGACGCGGCGAGCAATTGCCTTGGCGTCCTCTGGAGTTTCAGCCTCTACCACGGCAGCAGCGGTCATGTCCTTTGGCAGAATTGGCCCGGAAGCCGGTGCCACTGTCCCGCCTGTCTTGCGCCGTCGACTAAGCCATTCGCTAACCCAGTCAGGTGTTTCTCCGGTCGCAAAAGCCAAGCTGCCCTCGGCCCGCATCCAAAGCAGCGCCAGCACATGCTTGCACGGAAATTTGCGCGAGGGGCAAGTGCATTTGCTGCCAAGATCGGCCAAGTCCGCCATCACGCGATAGGGATTGGCACCGGACCCCGCACAGGCAGACCAGATTAACTGTCCATCATGGCTAATTCCGGCACCTGACCATTTGGCTGGCTTCCTTAAGCCTGCGGCCGCCTTCAATGACGATTGATCAGGGGCCAGTGCTTCAACGGCTTTCAGATCAACCTTCATGAACTGTCACACACCCCCAAGCTATTGCGATCAGCTAGCCTTGCATAAGTAAATGACAGATAAATGCAACGCGACAACTTAGCTCAGCGCAAGCGCACCAGATGCTCGCCACCGCACTGCTGATCAAAGTGGAAGCGCCGCCCCAAGAACAGGTCGATGATGTCCGCCGCTGTCCGCGCATGCTGGCTCGGTTTAACGGTCGTAAAGCTGCCGCCACCTGCGAGCGCAAAGGGCAGCAGGAGCTGATCCGCGAGGTAAGGACCCGCGAAGGCATTTGACTCGATGAAACCTGACATCCGCCGAGAAGCATCTTTGGCAAGGGACTCTGCGGAGGTGCCCAGCTTGCCAAATCCGCTCGAGATCTCAGTCACATGTTCAAACTCTGCCTCAACGAGCAGGATGTTACCCGGTCCTTGTGCTTCCGGCAGCTGGCGGATCGAGAAGGCGTCCTCTGGCCAATCGGGCAAGCGCTTTCGCGCTTCCTTGATTTCGCGCGCGGCAATCTCTCCGGGCAAACCTGCGACGAGCGCATTCACCGACCGGCTGACCAGTGCCCCGCGATCCAGACCGTCTATGCGGCGAAGCGGGGATGGTACGATGTCCACCTCGATCCGCCCACCACCGCGCGGGTAGAAACCGTGGCGAACCAGCTTTGCGGTCACAGTCGGCCCCATGCGGTTTATGATCGGCACGAAGCAACGCTCGATAAAATCGAAGGGCGGGGCGAGCATATTGTGCGTGCCCCCTTCCAGCACGAGCCGCGATGGCCCGTCCGCAAGGATGAGCGGCATCAGCACCGTCTGGAGAACCAGTCCGGTGCTGCCCGCCGTGCCGACCGCGAAATGATAATCGCCGGGCGTGACGGTGCCGGGACGGAAAGTGAGTTCGGTCGAACCCACGGCCAGGCCGCTCGTCTCCGCCGCACCGATGACGCAAGCAGCCTCAACCGCCGTCACATGCTGCCGCATCAGGCCGGGCTTTGAGCGTTTGCCACGCACGTTGTGGATGGTGAAGGGCTGGCCGGTGATGAGCGACAGCGCGACGCTGTTCCGCACAACCTGCCCCCCGCCCTCTCCTTCCGATCCGTCTATTTTGATCATGGAGTATCTCTGCTTCAAATTTTTCAATTGGGCTTGTGGTCATCCAGAAAGCTGCCCAGTCTCTTCTGGCTTTCAGGATGGAGCTTGCGAACCACCTCCCCAATGGCGCTAACACGCGAGTCCTCTAGCTGAGCTCCCGTCGAGATGAGTGACAACAAATGGCCAACTAGCC
>DLOX01000051.1:5162-5672 GCA_002478575.1 Sphingomonadales bacterium UBA7473
ACAAATGGCCAACTAGCCGATGGATATGTTCGTTTACCAATTGCAGCTTTGACGCTGCATCCGGCGCACCATAGAAATTGCGCGCGACGATGGTCTGATGATGAATAAGGGCTGCCAAAAAGATTTGCTGCTTGGTCCCACTAGCAGCTTTGAACTGCTTCATTACGTCATCGTACATCATCGCGGACCTCACTTTTCCAAAGACTGTGGCGGTCTGTGTGAAGGAGCGATCACTCACCCCTTCACACACACTACCTGTTTCAGCGTATGGACAATTTCCACCAGATCGGCCTGGGCGGCCATCACGGCTTCGATTGGCTTGTACGCTTTTGGCGTTTCATCGATAACGCTTTCATCCTTGCGACATGAGACACCCTCGGTGTCTGCAATATGCTCAGCGAGCGTCACTTCCTTCTTGGCTTGAGTGCGGGACATCACGCGTCCTGCGCCGTGGCTGCAGCTATCAAAAGAGTCCTTGTTGCCAAGGCCGCGCACGATGAAGCTTTTCGC
>DLOX01000051.1:5776-20586 GCA_002478575.1 Sphingomonadales bacterium UBA7473
GCGCCCTTGCGGGTCACCAGCACATTTTCACCGAAGTGATTTTCGCGGGTCACATAGTTGTGATGGCAATTGATCGCCTCCAGCTCGGCGTCGAAAGGCTTTGCGATCTGGATCCGCAGAGCCGCAATCACATTGCCCATCATCGTCCGACGGTTCAGCGCCGCAAAGTCCTGCGCCCAATCGACCGCTTCGACATAATCGTCGAAATGGTCGGTCCCTTCCGGGAAATAGGCCAGATCCTCATCAGGCAGGTTGATGAACCATTTGCGCATATCTTCCTTGGCAAGCGCAATGAAGAATGTGCCGATGGCATTGCCAACGCCGCGCGACCCCGAATGCAGCATGATCCACACGCGGTTTTCCGTATCCAGGCACAGCTCGATGAAATGGTTGCCCGTTCCAAGCGTACCCAGATGCGTCAGGTTGTTGGTGTTCTTCAGCCGCGGATGCTTGTCGCACAGCCTCTGAAACCGCACCGCGAGCGTTGCCCAGGCATCGACAATCGCAGGCGCAGGATCACCCCACGCCCCTTTATCGCGCCCACCCCGCCCCGAAGAGCGTCCGTGGGGCACCGCCTTTTCAATCGCATCGCGGACCCGATCGAGATTGTCCGGCAGATCATTCGCGTGGAGCGAGGTCCGCGCGGCCATCATGCCGCAGCCGATGTCAACGCCCACTGCCGCCGGAATCACCGCGCCCTTGGTCGGGATCACCGAGCCAACTGTCGCGCCAATGCCGACATGAACATCAGGCATCGCTGCCACATGTTTAAACACAAAAGGCATCTTGGCCGCAGACGCAAGCTGTACGCGCGCCTTGTCGTCGACGGGAACGCCGCGCGTCCACATCTTCACATGGCGGCCACCGGGCACGTCCATCACATCGAACTTAGCGGCCATTTCAATCATATCTTCGGTCATTTTGACCTCCTGTTTCACTATCTTGTTCAATAAGGCGCTGGCGACAAGTTTCGATGAGACATTTTCACTGAGCTATCCGGTTACCCGGAGCGAGAGTTGAACCCACGACCTCCTGCTTTCACAGGCGCTCTATCCATGTAGTCCCACCAGCATTCGCCAGCAGCTGTTTCGGTCGCCACGACAAGGGTCGTTGAGATTTCTCCTGGCCTTGCAGCCAGGGGGAGAATTCGAATCTCCTAGTTACCGATGTAATCCCAACAGCATTCGTGACGTTCAAAGTGTTACTGGCAACAAGGGTGAAAAGACTGTTGTTCATTGCTCTACCCAACTGAGCTACAGGCTGTTTCCAGCCTGGCAGGATTTGAACCTGCGACCGATGTAGTCCTTCCGGCATTTGCCAGTATTGATTTTGGCGTCACGGCGACGAAGGTTTGAAAGACGTTTCTTCCCCGCTTTACCGTTAAGCGACAGGCCCCCAGTGTTGGACCCGACGGGATTCGAACCCGCATCTGGTGCTCTGAATGCATGTAGTCCTTCAGGCATTCGCCGTGACTTAAAAATGTTCAAACAAACTGCGGCGACAAAATTCAGCGAGACGGTCGCCCTTAAGCTACGTTCCATCGGCGGGATTCGAACCCGCATCTCCTGTGCGGATAAGGCTCAGGCGCTTTACTCTTCGGGCTATCGGTGGAGGATGTAGTCCCGCCAGCATTCGCCACAGCTTATTTCAACACTCTTCTTCTCCAAATCGGGTCGTGGCGACAAGATTAGTCCTGAGACAAGCCCCTTCGGGCCATCGTGACAGGATGTAGTCCCAGTGGCATTCGCCACGACCCTTTTCTCGTTTACAGCTCGACCGCTTCGATGATCGAAACCCAATCACGCGTTTCACCTTTGGCAAAGCGCGCAATGGTATCAAACACCGCGTCCGAAAATCCGCCGACATTCAAGATGTCCGCTCGGGCTTTCGCTTGCGTCGTTCCGTAAGGCTGGATGTCGATGCAGACGAGCTTTGCGTTGGGGTTGCGGTTCTTCAACCGCTCCCACTCACGCATTGTCGCCGTAGCACCGTGGCGGTTATCATCGATCCAGCTTTCATTGTCAGAAACAATGACGACCAGATCAACCTTTGCGCCTTCTGCATTCAACCTGGCGAGAGGCGCCGACACATTGGTCCCACCTCCGCCAATCTTGGCGAGCTTTGCCGCATTGGCAGCAACCCGTGCATTGGCGTCCAGCGCCAGGGGCACAACATCGCATTCAAATGGCAAGACACGAGCGCCTCGGTTGGTGCGTAGCATGGCAGCAGCCACCAAAGCGGCCACATCAATGCAGCGCACCGAAGAGGTCGCACCTTTGCGGTACCCCGTCACTGCCGAGCTCATAGAGCCAGACACATCGGGGCACACCACAACCCGGCCTTCCACAGCAGGCACATTGGCCAGCGAGAAGTCAAGCGCGTCTTCCAGCGCCGCCTGCACCTTCAGCGGAACGGTATCGCCAACATTGGTCAGCGCCGTCATCAACTGATAAGGCAGAACCCGCGCCTTTGCGATCGCATCCTTATCGGCAAGCCGTGCAGCCACGACATCGGCGACATTGGGCTGCCCAAAGGCACCGTTACGGCCAAGCGTGTTCAAATTCATGCGCAAGGCCTGCCACCCCATGCGAGGCGCAATCTTTGCCCAATCCTTTGCCGACAGCTCTTGTGCCGTCAGCCACAAAAAGGGCACATCAGGCACAGCCAGGCGCTTGTTCCGCTTCCAGGCCTCAAAAGCCTGAATGGGTTCGGGCAAGCCCGCCACGTCATAGGGGCGACCAATGGCCCAGGCATAAAATGCCTTGCGCTCAGCCGTCTCCGGCTTCGGGTGAACCATCTTGATGATGTCGGCAAGCGAAGGATCATTCCCCGTCGCTGCATCCATCAACTGCTTCATCGAAGCCTGTTCCAGCCAACGCTGAACCAGCTTTTTGGGACGCGAGCCAAGCGAAGTCCGCCCAACCTGACCCGAGCGCATGATCTGCACAAAGCTGCGCAACATGCGGCCATTGTCGATCACCCGATCAAACACGGTAACCGCAAGATCAGGATCAGCAACGGTCATCCACGCGGTGATCAGCGCAGGCATATCCTTCATCTTGCCCGACTTGCGGGCATAGATGGCAGCCTTGGCTGCAAACAGCGGATCAACATGATCCAGCGCCGCGAACACGTCTGAAAGCTGCGTTTCTGCGCTTGCAAAAAATGTATCGCCAAATGCGCCCGTCACAGCGAGCTGTGCCAGCCTATGTTCGGGACCGTAAGCATAAGCGATGCTACCCTGGCGGTTCACCGTGTCGGTGGCAGGGAAAAGCTTCGCAACTGCGGAAGCAAAAAGACCTTTATTGGCCATGAGCATCTTCCTTTCAAATTCCGTTTAGGCTTTGGGGCGGCTGGCCCATTCCAGCCGCCCTTGATGCCGTCCATCTGACAAGTGAACACGAACACTCCATCAGATGTCAGATACATTGCAGGTAGCGTGCCAGTTTTAGCTTTAAGGTCGATACTTTATCTAAACTGTTGGAAAAGCTACGATTTTTCTAAGAGAAAGGGCAGTTCGCACCCTAGCCACCTCTCAACCACTCCGAAATAGTCTATTTCTTTATATATGATTTTATCCTATTAGATAAACATGAAACCACTGACCGTTATTGGATTCCTTGGCTCCACGCTTGACGCGAGCAAATTTGGCGCCAGCCGCTGGAACAAGTGGCGGCCTTCGGTCGGGCTGACCATGCACCCCGATTTGCGCGTTGACCGCTTCATCCTCATTCATGGGAGCGCCCACAAGCGGTTAGCAGACTATGTTGCCGAAGACATTTCCTCCGTGTCACCCGAAACCCGTGTCGAGCCTCATCTGATCGATTTTGATGATCCTTGGGAGTTTGAAGAGGTTTACGGCAAGCTGCTCGATTTTGCCGCTGCCTTCCCCTTTGATCCAGACCTCGAAGACTATCTGATCCACATCACAACGGGCACACATGTCGCGCAGATTTGCCTCTTCCTTCTGACAGAGGCACGGTATCTGCCCGGCAAGCTATTACAAACGCAGCCGCGTCGAGCGGCCTCCGGTGATGCCGCTGGCACATGGAACGTCATTGATCTGGATCTCTCTCGCTATGATACCATCGCGTCTCGCTTCGCAATCCAAGCAGATGAAAGCGCCCATTTCCTGAAATCCGGCATTGCCACCCGCAACACAGCGTTCAACCAGATGATCGACGAGATCGAACATGTCGCTGGCCGCTCACGCGCTCCACTCTTGCTTATGGGCCCCACAGGTGCGGGCAAGAGCCAGCTTGCGCGGCGCATATACGAGCTCAAGCGTTTGAAGCATCAAGTCTCGGGCCCCTTTGTGGAGGTCAACTGCGCGACACTGAAGGGCGATGGTGCCATGTCCGCGTTATTTGGTCACAAAAAGGGTTCTTTCACCGGCGCGACGGCGGACAGGCCGGGATTGCTCCGCGCGGCCGACACGGGAATGCTCTTCCTCGATGAGATTGGCGAACTTGGTCTTGATGAGCAGGCGATGATCCTGCGGGCAATTGAGGATAAGCGCTTCCTGCCCGTGGGCGCGGATAAGGAAGTCGCGTCAGACTTTCAGCTCATCGTAGGCACCAACCGTGATTTGGCCCATGCCGTCGTCAAGGGCAGCTTCCGCGATGACTTGTTCGCGCGGCTCAATCTGTGGACCTTCACGCTGCCCGGACTTGCGGAGCGCCGCGAGGATATTGAACCTAATTTGGATTATGAGCTGGACCGCTATGCCGAACGCGAAGGCAATCGCGTGACGTTCAACAAGGAAGCGCGGACCGCCTATTTGAAGTTCGCAACCTCTGCTGAAGCCCACTGGTCTGGCAATTTTCGAGACCTAGCAGGCAGCGTAACGCGCATGGCCACCTTTGCGCAGACTGGGCGGATCGATCTTGATGATGTTGCCACAGAGATCGCGCGGCTGAAGCGGCACTGGATCGGCGATCAAGCTAGAAGCGGATCGGGCGACGATGAGCTTTCGGCATGGCTCACCGAGGATCAGCTTGCGCAAATCGACCCGTTCGACCGCATCCAGCTGGCCGAAGTCATCCGCGTGTGCGGTGTAAGTCGTTCGCTGTCAGATGCTGGCCGCACCTTGTTTGCAGCCTCGCGTTCACGCCGCGCCTCCTCCAACGATGCAGACCGGCTAAGAAAATATCTGGCACGCTTCGAACTGGATTGGCAAAAAGTATCGGGATTGTGACAGGCTGAGTTTATCGGAAATCAGTTTTGAAACACGGAGTGTCGATGAATTTCATCAAAAGACTATTGTGCAGCCGTCGGATGAAGCTGACGTTACGAACAAGCTAAACAAATGGCAGTTTTTGAACTCGCCACAAGGCCGATCGAACGGTCGCAGTGTTAGCGGAACAGGCCGACAGAAGGTTCGAAATGACAATTATGCGTTTCCCGCTAAGCAAAGGGTTTGCCCCTCTGCGCTTAAGATATTTCATACATGCCCGCTCAGCCAGCTCTGATGCCCCATTGATGCCCGGCCGAGATACGGGCCGCTCAACATTCGGTCTAAGTCATTGAAAAAATGGTGCCGGCTACAAGATTCGAACTCGTGACCCCCTGATTACAAATCAGGTGCTCTACCAACTGAGCTAAGCCGGCCTTCGCTTTGCGTCAAAGCGTGCGGCACGCCCCTTAGCGCTAGTTGACCCCAAAGGTCCAGCCCTCTGTCGTCGCAATTTTTGGGGTGAGGCGCGTGGGGTTCCATAGTTCCGCTTGGTGAGCGGCTTGCCTGAGCCAAGCGGCGGTTAAAATCGCGTCGGTGGCGTGATCAGTGTAGCGCTGCAAAGGCGCATGTGGACGGGATTGGAATGCGGCTAAGGCTTGGTCTAGCATCTTGCCATCCAAAATCTTGCTCTTGCCTTTGGGGAGCACGCCCGAGGCGCGGGCGGCGATGCTGGTGTAAATTTCGACAAGGGCTGGGCCTCGTTTTGGCAAGGGATCAAAGGGCCAGAAGGGGATCGCTCCACCTATTCTGTTAAGCACCCTCATGCCCGTCAAGCTGGATTTGCCGACCTGTGCCGCACCGACCAGATTGAAGCAGCTATAGGGATTGATGCCTGGAATTGCGGCTTGGCCCTTGGCCTCGCATTCGCGCATCCGGCCCGCGCCGGGCTGAAACAGGTCCCCGCACGTGCCTTGCTTGCGGAAATGGCGGCTGACCTCGGGATGCTCGACAAAGCTGGTAACGGAGAGATGATCATCGGCCTGCGAATGATCATCGACCATAGCCCAAAGCGCTTTGGCATCGGCAGGGCTTTCTGCCCATGTTGGGAAATAAGCGTCCCGATCAACGAAGGGCAGCGAGGGAGAAAGATCCAGGCTGATGAGAATGCTTCGCTTCGCTTTGGCGGCTTCCAACAACCAGTCCAGCACCGCTTGGCGGGTCCAATGCACGCCGGGAGGTGACACCAGGGTTGGGGCCTCTTCGCCCAGCTTGCAAACAGCAACTGCAATGCCCTTATGCCATTGTGATTTCGCGCCCGACCAATCGATGACGGCAAATTCTTCGAACTGACGAAGTGTCACAGTGTCACAACGGCGCGGCCAATGACTTGGCGATTCTCAAGCGCCCGCAAAGCGTTGGCCGTGTCATCGAGGTCGAAGCGGTGAGAGACGTGGGGCCGCATCACCCCTTCTGCAGCGAGCTTGGTTAGCGCCACATCCGTCCGCGCAGCCAAGTCTGCATCGCGCCTACTGCTCTCGCCCGCACGCAGGCCAATCAGGCTATAGCCTTTGATCATCGCGTGATTGGCCGGGAAGCTTGGGATGGACCCGCTCGCAAAACCGACAATCAGATAGCGCCCGCCATAGGCAATCGCGCGGGTTGCGGTGATTGCGAGATCGCCGCCGACCGGGTCATAGACGACATCAACGCCTGCACCACCAGTGAGCGCTTTGACGGTGGTTGCCAAATCCGGATCGGCGGGGTCAAGCACATGATCTGCTCCAGCCGCCGTCACTGCCGCGCGCTTTTCTGCCGTGGAGGCGGTCGCAACCACAATCGCGCCGCGATATTTGGCCAAGGTAACGGCTGCCATCCCAACACCGCCGCTGGCTCCTAAGATTAGGACATACTCTCCTGCTTTGAGGGCCGCTTTGTCATTGAGGGCATGCCACGCCGTGACCGCAGCGGCGCGCCAGCAAGCTCCTTCTTCAAAAGAGAGCGAAGGCGGCATGGCGCGAGCGCTGCTGGCGGGCACGACCATCTCCTCCGCCAACCCGCCGCCTTTGCCACCAGTCATCACGGCATCGCCAACGCTGAACGGAGAGCCTTCGCTGGCTTCCAAAACCACGCCAGCGACTTCCATGCCCGGCACAAAAGGCGGTTCTGGGCGGAATTGATAGCGGCCATAGGTCATCAACAGATCAGGAAAGTTGAGGCCAGCGGCCTTGATACCAATCCGCATTTCGCCGGGTTTGAGCTCCACGCGGGGAAGGTCTTCGATTCTGATCGATTGAGGCCCGGTCAGGGCGGTGCAGACGGCGGCGCGATATGTGTTGGTCATCGCACATGAGCTGGCAGCAAAACCTGCCCACTGCAACTTTGTTTGTTTCACACTAAGGCACGAAGGAAAGAAGCGCACGAAGTGCTTTCAGTTCTTCTTCCTATCCTTCCTCCCATCGTGCCTTCGTGTGAAACATTTCTGCCCACCGACAAAAGCAACATAGTGTTGTGAATCAACCTTGCCCGCGTCTAAAGCAAAGCATGGCTGCTATACACCACACGCTTTCACTGATCGGAAACACACCCCTCGTTCGCTTGGCGGGCCCAAGTGAGGCCAGTGGATGCGAAATTCTTGCCAAGTGCGAATATGCCAATCCGGGTGCCTCGGTGAAGGATCGCGCTGCGCTTTACATTGTTGAAGACGCCGAAAGCCGGGGGCTGCTGCAGCCCGGGGGCACGCTGGTTGAAGGTACGGCCGGAAATACCGGGATAGGCCTTGCGCTTGTCGCCAATGCCAAAGGTTATAAAACGATCATTGTCATGCCGGACACGCAAAGCCGCGAAAAGATGGACACGCTCCGTGCATTGGGGGCAGAGCTCGTGCTTGTACCCCCTGCGCCTTTCGCCAATCCCGGCCATTTTGTGCATACGTCTCGGCGGATTGCTGAAGAAACGTCGGGCGCGGTTTGGGCCAATCAGTTTGACAATATCGCCAATCGCAAAGCCCATATCTTGGGCACTGCCGAGGAAATCTGGGCGCAGACCGATGGCAAAGTCGATGGTTTCACCTGTGCCGCTGGCACTGGCGGCACAATTGCGGGCGTTGGCCTTGGCTTGAAAGCGAAATGCGACGATATCGTAATTGCCCTAACCGATCCACATGGTGCCGCGCTTTACAATCATTACGCCCATGGAGAGTTGAAAGCGGAAGGCACATCAGTTGCCGAAGGCATCGGCCAAGGCCGCATCACCGCCAATTTGGAAGGCGCGCCGATCGACACTCAATTCCGGATATCCGATCAAGAAGGCCTTTATTGGGTGGAGCGGCTGTTGAAGGAAGAAGGGCTTTGCCTTGGGCTTTCATCTGGCATCAATGTCGCGGGAGCCGTTGCGCTGGCGAAACAAATGGGGCCGGGCAAAACGGTTGTGACGATCCTGTGCGATACAGGGTTCCGCTATCTCTCGACGCTCTATGATCGGGAATGGTTAGAAGCGAAGGGCTTGCCTGTGTTTGACTGGCTTAAGGCCTAGAGCCTGATCGTCTTTCACAGAAGCGCTCTGCGCTTCCTCAAGGGCGTGAATCAGGCTCTGGTTCAGGTTAAGCTTCAGTATCGCGGCTTGATTTCGCCTTTGGCTCTTGCCCGCCGCGAATGATGATCGTCTCTGGCCCCATGTCTGGATGCTTCATCTGGCATTCTTTGGCCCACACATCATAGATGGGATGTTCCACCACGTTTAACGACGGCGTTTCTTTATAGACCCAGCCTGAGAAATAGCGCCGCCATTTCTTGTCTGTATCATTGACGAGCAGTTGAACGAAAGCGCCGGTGAGTTGTTCGCTTTCCCAAGGCGCGGTCTTCTCGCACGCCCGAACGCGGACAACAACATCACCGATTCGCACGGCTTGGCCAGGCTTCAAGGTAAGATCGCGCCACAGGCCATTGCGCTTGTTCAGCAGACCCACAACGGCAACGCGCTCTGCCATGGGCGTGCCTTTGGACGTCGGATTAAAGGCTTTGGGCTTTGGAGCACCATTTCCATTGGCCTTAGGCTCAGTCGCGGGCTTTGGAGCTGCCTGCGACGGCTCCGCATCAGAATCTTGCTTTTCAGAGCCTGTCACAATCTGGCGCACAGCAGGTGTCGCCTGCAAGGCAGCGACTCCAAGGATCGCGGCCCCACCCGCAAAGATCAGCGCCTTTTTCACGCTTGCTCCGGGCTCCATGCCACATAGTCGCCGGTCGCCCGTGCACGCGTAATACCAGCCCCTTCAGCGCCTTTCGGGCGATAGGCTTGCTCGGTTCCAGTCATATTGGGCGTCGGTTCCGCAATCCAAGCGCGCGCGGGCGGAAGCGACTTGTCCGGCACATCAGCCAGCTGATGGTGAAGCCAGCCATGCCATTCGGGCGGAACGCGGCTGGCATCATTCTGACCGGCATAGACTACCCAGCGGCGCTTGAACGGGCCGTCCGCAGACTTGGCTTCATAATAGCGATTGCCTTGCGCATCATCGCCCATAGCCACGCCATTGCGCTGCGTGTTAACCCAAGTGCCGAAGGTCGCGCCTTCCCACCATGTAAAGATATTTTTGAACACACCCATGCGGGCTCGATTAGGCGCTTTGCGTGATGGGCGCAAGACGAACTGCGCCAAAGGGCTTAGCCTTTTGGATCACTCCAGATGACGAGATCGCCTTCGAGAATGCCTTGTTTAGCAGCTTCTCCTCCGGCCAATTCAAGCACCGCAGCAACAGGCTCACCTGACCTAACAGGCTCAAGCGAGTGAGGAACCGCTTCAGGCGCGATCCGGGCAATCGTCCCGTCTTTGCGGACGAAGATGATATCGAGCGGGATGAGCGTGTTCTTCATCCAGAAGCTGGCTTCTCGAATCGGGTTGAGCGGAAAGATCATGCCGCGGTCTGACGCCATGCTTTGGCGAAACATCATGCCGCGTTGCTGTTCCTCAAAGGTGCGCGCGATCTCCACTTGGAAATTGCGGTCGCCTTGTGTTGTTTTGATCGAAAGCTTCGCCACATCCAAATTGCTGTTAACTTCGCCCGATTGGGCTTGGGTGCAACTTGGCAACATCGGAACCGCGAAGCACAGGGTCAGAGCCACCAAAGATCGACGCAGACCGAGCTTCATTTCACCGACACCTCAACAGCAAGCAGGCCGCGTTCAGTCTGCGCAATGCGGGCCAAGAATTGATCCTCAGGCATCGCGTCATGAATTCCGGCTTTGCGAAGCGTTTCCATATGCACAAACACATCTGTATCGTCATTGGTGCGATTGAGGAAGCCATAGCCTTTCAATCGATTGAACCATTTCACGCTGACATGTTCAAACGCTGCGTCTTGTCCATCAGCATCTCTTGCTGCTGGGGTCGCTCGCTTTCGGGTCGGCCGCGCATCAAGATCAAGCCCTGTCGCTTCGCTTAGGTCAAAGCTTATGACGCTCGTGGCTTGTTGCCCGCGATCAGCGTTGATCACTTCACATTCTACCGTAGCACCCTCTGGCAACATCCTCCGGCCATGGTCGCGCAAAAGTGAAAAATGGATCAGCACATCTCCACTGCCATCATCCGCGACCATGAAGCCAAAGCCGCGCGTGGCATCAAACCATTTAACGGTGCCTGTTTTGACAACCGAAGGGGAGGGAGTCCCAGTGCCGGTCGTGCTTCGATCTTCCATACGCCCCGCAACACTTTCACTACGAAGGAGGTGCAAGGGCGTAACTGGCGCACTCACACCATCAATATACTATCGCGACCCTGTTTGTAGATTATGGGCATTGGCCCCTTAAATTTCAACTGCTTAGATCATTGTCGTGTAAAATAGACTATCTGCGGTGTCAGGATCCGGCAACTGTATGATTTGCCGAATGATATCAGGCGCATGGCCACCCCGTGCCATAGCACCCCACCAGCGCGCGACAGTCTTTGGCTCATGGCCAGCCGATCCGTAAGGGCCAATCCTTTTCCGCTTTGCAAACATGAGGCCCCGAAGAAGCGCTTCTTCCTGCGATGTGTCGAGCAGCGGGGCCGCAATTTCTTCGGATATGCCAGCAGCCTTCAGCGACATTTTAATGCGAGATTGGCCCAACCCCTTTCGGCCCAAGCCTGCGGCTTTGCTTTCAGCATAAAGCGAATCATTCACATAACCGAGGGCTGCGCAGTCTGCCGCCACCTTTGCAGGGTCCAGCTCCTGACCATCGGCGATGCCACGTTCGCGGATTTTTCGGATCAAATATTGCCTGAGTTTGGCCTCAGTCGTTGCGTATCGACCCGTATAGTGAATCGCCAAATCGCGAAGGCGCTGCGCCGTCATGGGCGGAGGCGGTAACTTTCTGGCCATGGATTGAAGTTTAATCCTTTGCCTTCGAGCCGCAAGAGCTGTTCCGCGCTGGACTCAAACCGGCCTCAACTCTATCGGCTCGCCATGACTGATCTATCATCGCCCGCGCCTCACCCCGATTCCATCCTGATCATTGATTTCGGGAGCCAAGTGACTCAGCTGATCGCACGGCGCGTGCGCGAAGCGGGCGTCTATAGCGAGATTGCGCCCTTCAATTCCGCTGAAGAAGCCTTCCTTCGGATGAAGCCCAAAGGCGTGATCCTCTCAGGCGGCCCGGCTTCTGTCACTGAAGACGGCAGCCCGCGCGCGCCGCAGGTCGTTTTTGACAGCGGTCTTCCCATTCTCGCCATTTGCTACGGCCAGCAGACGCTTTGCACGCAGCTCGGTGGCGTCGTCGAAGGCGGCCATGCCGCTGAATTTGGTCGGGCCGATGTTGAGATTCACAAATCCAGCCCGCTGTTTGAAGGTTTTTGGCAGGTTGGGCAGAAATACCCCGTCTGGATGAGCCACGGCGACCGGGTTACCGTTGCGCCTGAAGGCTTTGAGGTCATCGGCACATCGCCCAACGCGCCGTTTGCGATCTGCGTGAATGAAGCACGGCGCTATTACACGACGATGTTCCATCCCGAAGTGGTCCATACGCCGGATGGGGCAAAACTGCTTTCTAACTTCGTGCACAAAATCTGCGGTCTTGCTGGCGATTGGACCATGGCTGAGTTCCGCTCGACCAAGATTGCCGAAATAAGGGCTCAAGTTGGCACCGGACGTGTGATCTGCGGCTTATCGGGTGGCGTAGATTCATCCGTCGCCGCCATCCTGATCCATGAAGCGGTGGGCGACCAATTGACCTGCGTCTTTGTGGACCATGGCTTGCTGCGGCTCAATGAGCGGGAACAGGTCGAAACGCTGTTCCGCGATCATTACAATATCCCCCTGATACATGCCGATGAGAGCGGGCGTTTCATGGGCGCGCTGGCGGGCGTCACCGATCCTGAAACCAAGCGGAAAACCATTGGCAAGCTTTTCATTGATGTCTTTGAAGAAAAAGCAAAATCTGTGGGTGGCGCAAAGTTTCTGGCGCAAGGCACACTTTATCCTGATGTCATCGAAAGCGTGTCTTTTGATGGTGGGCCATCTGTCACTATCAAAAGCCATCACAATGTGGGTGGTCTGCCAGAGCGGATGGATTTGAAACTGGTGGAGCCGTTGCGCGATTTGTTCAAGGATGAAGTGCGCGCGCTTGGGCGTGAGCTTGGCTTAAACGAAGCGTTTGTGGGTCGTCATCCGTTTCCAGGGCCTGGCCTTGCCATTCGGATTCCTGGCGAGATTACGCAGGAAAAAGCCGATATCCTGCGACAAGCAGACGCCATCTATTTAGAAGAATTGCGCGGCAATGGACTTTATGATGTCATTTGGCAAGCATTTGCCGTGTTGCTGCCCGTCAAAACAGTAGGTGTCATGGGCGATCACCGCACCTATGACCATGTGTGCGCGTTGCGCGCCGTGACCAGTACAGACGGTATGACAGCGGACTTTTTCCCCTTTGACATGGCATTTTTGGGCCGTGTGGCAACCCGCATTGTGAACGAAGTCAAAGGCATCAATCGCGTGGTCTATGACATCACGAGCAAACCACCTGGCACGATTGAGTGGGAATAGCTTAACGACGCTCGTTGCGCGATTTAATCGCCTACGATCGCACAAGCCCCGCCGCGCCCCGTCACCAAATTGCAGGCTTCCCGGGCGGCCATCGCACCAAGGCCTGCAAAGCGGGCGCGATACCAAGTCCCGTCCTTACGTGTGACGCTTGTGACTTCGCTTTGCGCAAAGCTGGGGAAGAAGCGCGAAAAGCGGGCAATGGCGGCAGTTGCATCGCCGCGGTCTTTGAATGCACCCACTTGCACCACGGCATTGCCACGCGTTGTGCGCAAACGGGCTGCTTCAGCTTGGCGACGTTCTTCTGCGGCAGCAGCCAAAGCACGTTCGCGCACCGCTGCGCGTTCTGCTAGGGCCAGTTCGCGGGCTTCTTTTTCCCGTTGTGCTTTCACGCGCGCCATTTCCAACTGACGCTCGGTGGCGCGGCGGGCGGCAGCTTCGCGCTGGGCTTGTTCGCGCGCTGCCAGGGCGGCTTGGCGTGCGGCATCTCGTTTTGCGGTTTCAATAGCGACAGCTTCACCAAGGCGGGCCTGTTCACGGGCGGTGGCTTCTTCTTGTCGCCGTTGCGCCGCTGCGACAGCTTCCCCATCCAGAGCCGCCATTTGCACCGGCGCTGCTTCTGTATTGTCGACATTGTCGGCTAAATTTACACTGCCATTGAGTTCGCTGGTTTGCGCATTTGGCGGTGAAGCTGTTGCCAAATCGGCGGCATCTTGGCGGGCCAGTTCAGCCATTTGGGTGGATGGCGCATCTGATTGGGGAGCAGCTGCTTCTTCATTAGAACTGCCCCGCAACGGCGTTGGCGTTGTATCACGGGTGGTTTCAACGGGGGTTACGACAGCAACGCGAAATGGCACGGGAACTGGGGTTGGTGCAGTCGCGGGCGCATTTCTGACAGGGGTGGCTTGTCTAACGGGGGCTGCCTGCGATGGCGAAACGTCCTCGCCCTCATCCATGCCGGTCTCTCCAGCCTCATTGCCACTTGTGCGCGTATTGATGGCCGAGCGAGAGGGCCAGCGTGTGCTTGGGGCGGTCATGTCTGCGACTTGGAATTGAGATGCCCCTGGCTCAAATGTCAGGCGGCGGCTTGTCCGGTTCATCGCCATGGTTGCCGATCCGCCTGTGAGAATCTGTCGCTGTGGCAGATCCATAATGAGGGCGGCAGCATCAGCGCCATCGCGCACATCTGTGACACTGATTTGATAGGCAGAAGGCACAGATGCAAATTGGGTGGCACTCAAACGGGGATCCCGAAAGGCGGTTTCAGTCAGGCTTTCGACCAGATCATCGCGCACATGACGGTTTGATCCGCCCAAGACAACAGTGACGACGCGGCGACCGTTGCGTTGGGTTGTGGCGGCCAAGTTAAAACCAGATGCCCGCGTATAGCCAGTTTTCAGTCCATCCATGCCCGCCATGCGGTGCATCAAATGATTGTGGCCTGTGATGACTTGGCCATTATAAGTCATTTGTGTGGCCCCAAACCAATGATATTGTTCGGGAAAATCGCGGTGAATGGCAATCGCCAAGCGCGCTAGGTCTTCGGCTGTGCTGTGTTGAGCTGGGTTTGGCCAGCCTGATGCATTGCGAAAGGTCGTGCTTGCCATGCCCAATTCGCGGGCTTTAGCA
>DLOX01000266.1:0-2637 GCA_002478575.1 Sphingomonadales bacterium UBA7473
GCAATGGGCACAAAATTGCCAAAGAGGTTTTTTGGCGCTTGTTAGCAACTTGGAAAAATTCGCCGTTCCTTTTACCTTTATTTACCACAGGCCGCTAAGCTCTGCCTATGGCGTTGTTTTCCGGCCTTAATTTTAGAAGTTCGCCCAAGGGGCCGGTCATCGCGCTGCTTGCCAGCGTGCTGCTCGTCTGCGCCTATTTTGTCGCCAATATTTGGACAACGACTCAAGCCGCCGAAGAGCTTGCTTTGGCTAGGACCACGCGCGCGATTAACGCCACTTTTGATGACCAGGCCCGTCACTTGCAGCGGTTGGTTGAAGATAATGGTTATTGGGACGATGCCTACCTCGCCATCGCGCGCCCCTCGCAGGATGAAAATTTCATTTGGGACAATTGGGGCTATGTCACGACGGGCGAACTTTATGATCAGGCCTTCATCATCGATGATGAGGGCAAAATGCTCCACAATTTCAAGAAGCAAGCAAAGGCCTCGCTTTCAGATGCTGAGCGCCTTGGGACTGGCTTGAACGCGTTAAGGTCCCGATTGGGCAAAGGGAAGAATAGCACTGCCGGTATCGTCAGATATCAGGACGATATTCTCATTGTAGGTCTCGCCCGCATTCGGCCAGTCGATCTTGGGCTGCAAACCCGCGAACGGCAAGGTCGGCAATATTTTTTAGGCTTTGCCCAACACATAGGTCAGAATCGATTGTCGATTTTGGAGGAGAATCTTGGGCTGACCGGGCTTTCTTTCAAACCTCGGCCAGATGCTGACAAGATATTGATCAAGCTCGCTTCGTCAGAAAAGATCGCGCTTTATTGGGAGCCTTTCATTCCAGGGAAGATTGCGTTGAAGCAAGCCCTGCCCTTCTTGGCCATTGGCTTTCTTGCCATCCTGGTTGTGATTGGCTTGCTCGCTCGTTTTGGGATGGAGGCTGTCAACGAAGTCAATCGATTGGCGCTGATTGATCCCCTAAGCCAGTTGCCCAATCGCCGGGCCTTGCGCGCTGAAATGGAAATGCGCGCCAAATCCAATGAGCCGATGGCCTTGGCCTTCATCGATCTCGACGGCTTTAAGGCCGTCAACGATGCCCATGGCCATGCCGTTGGCGACGCTCTCATCACGGACTATGCTGCTGTCTTGAGAGAGGTTGGCGCTGAAAGCGTCATGGTTGCTCGCCTGGGTGGCGATGAGTTCGCGATCCTATTCGTGGGTAACAACTCGAGCGTCGCCATCAGAAAATTTGCGGACAAGCTGGTAAAGCGGTTGCGGCGGCCTTTTCGTTTGGGGGAGCGTACGATTGTTGTTGGGGCCAGTGTCGGCCTGTCGGAATCGGACGGGACTTTTCCTGCGACTGAACTTATGCGCCGCGCTGATATCGCTATGTACGCCAGCAAAACGGAAAAGAAGGGGTTGGCCCGCTGGTTCGAAGATGAGCTTGACCAAAAACGCAATCTGGCCGCGCGGGTTGAGGTGGAATTGGATGATGCCATCCGAGCTGGTCATATCATGCCGCGATACCAACCGGTGATTGATGTTCGAACGGGGCGGATTATTGCGATTGAGGCGCTCGCTCGTTGGTCTCGCGCCGACGGAACTCGAGTGCCTCCGTCGATCTTCATTCCCGTTGCGGAACAATGTGGCCTCATCGCGAAACTAGGTGATCAGTTGATCCGCAACGCAATTGCTGACGCACACCAGCTGGATGGTCTGAGGCTGACCATCAACTTGTCCCCTTTTCAGCTGAGGCATCCAGATTTTGCGCCTTCGCTTGGTCGCATTTTAGCCGAAACCAATTTTCCTGCAGAATGCATTGAACTGGACATCAAGGAAGGATTCCTGACTGAGTCCCCAGTTCACGCCACTGAAACTTTGGCGAAGCTTCATGGCATGGGCATTAATCTTGTTCTGGACGATTTTGGGTCAGGCGCGACATCCATAGGGTTTTTGCGTCAATTTAGCTTCAGCAAGGTGAAGCTGGCGCCATCCTGCGTTTGGGATGCCCAAATGGATGAAGTCGCGCGCGCCATCGTTCAAACGACGGTTTATTTGGCGCACCGGCTTTCGATGCGGGTCGTCGCTGAGGGCATAGAGACTGCTGAGCAAGCCGATTTCATGATGCTGATGGGCTGTGATGAACTGCAGGGCTGGTATTTCTCTAAGTCGCTGGATCTGCAAGATCTGTTGGAACGCTTAGATCAGCCGCTTCTTGAAGAACCTAAAAGAATCGGTGCGGCGGCTTAGTTGCGAATAAGGATCCTGCGATGGCGTCCTTCTGAAGCCGCCTCGATCATTCCCAGGCTCTACTTGCGGTTCTGCAGTTCTGCCAAATTGCCCAACAATGTTGGGAATGCTGCTCCAGCAACTTCTTGATCCGCGATTGAGCGACGAACCAGCATCGCGATCGCAAGGATGGATAGTCCAAGGACATAAGCTGTTGCAATGAGTGCGCCATAGTGCGGCATCGAAAAGTCCTTTTTGCAGAGGATGCCGAGTATAATCGAAAAGAGTTATCGCTTCCTAAACCGCCGGATGATCCGCCTATTTGTCTGGACAGGCTTTCCCTTCCCCAGAACACTCACTAGACCCTAGCCCAAACGGTCTTGGAACCGAGCAGGAGGGATATGGCTTACCAACA
>DLOX01000266.1:2719-11256 GCA_002478575.1 Sphingomonadales bacterium UBA7473
CGGCGCTGATGGAGCGGGTGCTGATATGGTGGTATGATCGTCAGGGTTGGACTGTGGTTGGCCCGGTTCCCGAACCCCGTAAATTTGTCGTCATCGCGGCACCCCACACCAGCAACTGGGATTTTGTCTATTTCATCGGTGCCACTCGGAAGTTGGGCGCTCATTTATCCTTCATGGGCAAAAAGCAGCTGTTCCGCTGGCCATTTGAAAAGGCGATGAAGGAATTGGGAGGCATCCCTGTCGATCGATCTGCGTCCAAAAATTATGTTCAGCAAATGGCGGATGAATTTCGGTCGCGATCGGAATTCATGCTGACCATTGCGCCTGAAGGGACGCGCGGGAAGGTCGGTCAATGGCGCACGGGCTTTTATCATATTGCGATGGAGGCGGGCGTGCCGCTCGTCTTTGGGGTCATGGACTATAAGCGCAAATTCGTGGGTCTTTCGGAGGTTTTCCATCCCACGGGCGACTATGAGGCCGATATGATCAAGATCCGCGCCTATTATAGCCAATTCACTCCGAAACATCCCCAGCTTGGTAACCCAGGCACGACCGGCAAAAGCTAGCGCTAAATTTTTATTGCGAAACATTATCAAAAAGACTTGCTGACGCGAACCATTCGCATTAGTGAGCTGCTCAAGGGCGAGAGTCGGACGGTACCGAGCCTCGGATGATCTTGGGGATTTTGAATGCGACGTTTTTCAGTTTTCGCCATTTTGGCAGCAACGACTTTCGGGATTGCGCCAGCCTATGCCGAGGAAGCGGAAGCAGAAAGCGGCGATGGCCGTGAAATCATCGTCACCGGTCGAAAAGATGGCTATCTGACAGTCGATACAACGACGGGTACCAAGACGAACACGCCGATCCTTGACGTCCCTCAAGCCATTTCCGTGGTGACTGAGCAGCAAATCCGAGATCAAGCAATCCGATCTATGAGCGATTTGGTTCGCCTTGTCCCCGGTGTATCGGCTGGCCAAGGCGAGGGGCACCGTGATCAGATCACCCTGCGCGGCAATAACAGCACAGCAGACTTTTTCGTCGATGGTTTGCGCGATGACGTCCAATATTATCGCAGCTTTTACAATATTGATCGGGTCGAAGTGCATAAGGGCCCGAACGCGATGATTTTTGGGCGCGGCGGCGGCGGCGGCCTCGTCAATCGAGTATCCAAAGGCGCGTTGGTTGGCGAAAATCTGATTGCTGGATCAGTATCAGCGGATAGCTTCGGCGCATATTATATTTCGGCAGACGTGAATGCTGATCTGGGTCGATCTGGCCTTCGGCTCAACACCTTCTTCGAAAAGCTCAACAATCACCGCGATGCGTTCGAGGGCGATCGCTATGCCATCAACCCCGTGTTCGGCACAGAGATTGGCGAGAAGGTCAAGCTGCAATTCGGCTATGAATATGTGCGCGATGATCGGGTTGTTGATCGGGGTATTCCTGCGGCTCAGCTAACGGCAACGGCAGCCTCGATCACTAATCCTTTGCGGCCCTTGGCCGATCCAGCGTTTCGCGACACATTCCTCGGCGTGCGCGGGATAAGCAATACAGAGTTTGAAGCCCATGTGCTGCGCTTCCGAGGTGAAGCAGAGTTGGCCGATAGCCTCACCTTCTCGACGCAAATGCTCTATGGCGATTATGACAAAGCCTATTCCAATGTCTTTGCCGCAGCTCCAGCGTTGCTGACAGTCAATCCAGCGACGACGGCGGTTGAGGCTTACCGCGATCCAACCAAGCGCCAAAGCTTCGTTGGCCAAGCCAATCTTGAATGGCGCGGCAGCACGGGGCCGCTTGAGCATATTCTGTTGATCGGTGCCGAATACACGGATCAGGATACCTACAATGAACGGATCAACGGCTTCTTCGGCCCCGGATTAACATCTGCAGATCGCCGTCGAGCGATCACGCTCACGGCAAATCCCGCCATCCCGACTCCCCGTTTTGTGAGCGGACCAACCGGCAACAGCAATCGTGCTGTTGAAAGCCAGCTTAGCCAATTCTCGCTTTACGTGCAGGATCAGATCAGCATCGGTCGTCATGTCGATATCATAGGTGGTCTGCGCTATGACCGTTTTGATTTGAAGGCGACTAACCGGTTCACAACCGCACGGTTTGCGCGCGTGGATGATCTGTGGTCGCCGCGCGTTGGCTTGGTGGTCAAGCCCATGGAAACAGCGTCCATCTATGTGAGCTATTCCAAATCCTTCCTGCCGCAATCTGGCGACCAGTTCGTCAATCTTGATCTGACCAGTGCCGCTTTGGAGCCCGAAGCCTTCGACAATTATGAGATTGGCGCGAAGTGGGAAGTCCGTCCTGGGCTTACCGTCACGGCGGCTCTCTATCAGCTGGACCGCAGCAATACCCGCGCCGCTGGGCCGGTTGCAGGCACGGTCGTGCTGACAGGCGAACAGCGCACAAAGGGCTTTGAATTTGGCTTGACGGGCCGCGTGACGGATAACTGGCAAGTCGCCATTGGTTATGCCAACACGAAGGCAGAGATTACCTCGACCACATCTGCAGCACCTGTAGGCCGGAAAGTGGCTCAAGTCCCCCGTCATCAATTGTCGCTGTGGAACCGGTTTGACGTCACGCCAAAGCTGGGCATCGGCGCAGGACTTTATCACCAGTCTCGCCAGTTCGCGACGATCAGCAATGCTGTAGTCTTGCCAGCCTTCACCCGCTTGGATGCAGCCTTGTTCTACAAGCTAACGGAGAAGGTGGAAGTACAGCTCAATGTAGAGAATCTAACCGACGAGCGTTACTTCCCCAACGCGCATAATGATCATAATATCTCAACAGGCGCGCCGCTTAACGCGCGGCTTACTGTCAACATGAAATTTTGAGCTACCGGCTTTATGCTGCGCTGCACAAGAATCAGTTGATTTGGAAAGAAAATCCGCGCAGACCATGTACATGACTGACACGCGCCCGATCCTCGAAGCGATAGCGTTGAAGAAATGCCTTCGTGCGACTTATAATCGCGTGGAGATGAAGCTTGCGCCTCATATCCTCTATAATCGGGACGATGATCTCCACATGGATGCCGTCGCCTTGGAGAAAAATGGCGCGCCTCCCAAGGAGAAGAAGCTAGGGGTCTTCCGCCTCAAGGGCCTGTCTGACATGCAGGTCCTCGAAGAGCCGTTTGAGGCCGAAGATTTGTTTGAGCCTGAGGCAGAGCGCTATGCTGGCAATGCCCTCATGATGATTGAAGCCTAAACTCCCAAAAAAAGCGGTGCATTTCGGCAACAGTGTGACGAGAAAGACTCGTCCATGCCGCCCGCTTCGTTGACCTTGGCCGATTGCGGATTAGGGGAGGCGCCAGCAATTCATATCATTTAGATGGAGCTTCACCCATGCGAGCAAACGCTTTCGCCAAAAACCTTGCTTTCTCTCTTCTCGCCACAGTGTCCATGCCAGCATTTGCGCAGGACGCTGCAGAAGAAAAAACCGATGGCCTGACGGACATTGTTGTAACGGCGCAACGCCGCGAACAAAGCCTGCAAGATGTGCCTGTTTCGGTTGACGTGGTTTCTGGTGACAAGCTGAGCGCAATCACGTCCGGCGGTGGCGACATTCGTTCGCTTGCTGGTCGCGTTCCTAGCTTGAACATTGAAAGCTCGTTCGGTCGCACCTTCCCGCGTTTCTACATCCGTGGCCTTGGCAACACCGATTTCGATTTGAACGCATCGCAGCCTGTGAGCCTCGTTTATGACGATGTGGTTCTCGAAAACCCAATCCTGAAGGGCTTTCCCGTTTTTGATATGCAGCGCGTTGAAGTGCTGCGCGGCCCACAAGGCACGCTCTTTGGCCGCAACACGCCAGCCGGTATCGTGAAATTTGATACCGTGAAGCCCGGTGAAGATGGTGGCTATGTGAAGGCGAGCTATGGCCGCTACAAGTCGGTCAATCTCGAAGGTGCTGCTGGCGGCAATCTGTCTGACACCATCTCGGTTCGCGCGTCGGCCATGTTCCAGCGTCGCAGCAACTGGGTCGACAATATCGACAATGGCGCTGGTAATGATTTGGAAGGCTTTGAAGAATTTGCCGCTCGTCTGCAGCTTCAGTTCAAACCAACCGACGATTTGAAGGTCCGCTTGTTCGGCCAAATCCGCACCGTTGACGGTTCGGCTCGCGTGTTCCGCGCAAACGCTTTGCGCAAAGGCAGCAACAAGCTTGTTGGCTTGGGCGGCACAGGCACGGACTTTGATCGCAGCGTGACCCGCGCTGACGGCGTGAACTTCCTGAAGCTCAACAATTATAATTTTGGCGGCACAATCGAATATGATTTCGGCCCAGCAACGCTGACCTCTGTTACTTCATATTGGAACGCCAATCTGAAGAGCCGCGGTGACATTGATGGTGGCTTCGGCAACCAATTCGCACCTTCGCAAGGCCCAGGCTTCATTCCTTTCTCTGCACAAACGCAGGACAATGTGCCTAGCTTGGACCAGTTCACGCAAGAGCTGCGGATTGCCTCAAACAATTCAGAAGGCCTCGGCTATCAGGCTGGCTTCTTCTACTTTGACGAAAATCTGGACATCAGCACCTTTGATTTCGGCAGCCCACAAGATCTGACGCCAGACGCAATTGCAACCCAGCGTCAAGACAGCCGTGCCTTCGGTCTGTTTGGTTCGGTGAACTACAAGATGGATGCTCTGACCGTCCAAGTTGGCGCGCGTTACAATGATGACAAGCGCAGCTTTGTTGCTGCTCGTCCCGTTGACACACGCCCCGGCTTCTTGGGTTTTGGTGGCCCCGTCGCTCCACAATTGTCGGCAGTGAAGGCCAACCCACTGACTTGGGACGCATCGGTTCTTTATGAACTATCAGACGACACGAACATCTTTGCTCGTGTTGCTCGTGGCTATCGCGCGCCTTCGATCCAAGGTCGTTTGGCTTTCGGTCGCACCAACTCTGTTGCTGCCTCTGAAAAGACCATGTCTTACGAAGCCGGTGTGAAGACCAAGAAGGATGGCGTTGCGCGCTTCAGCCTGACCGGTTTTTACTTCAACACCAAGGATCTTCAGCTGACTGCAGTTGGTGGCGCATCCAACTTCACGACCCTGCTCAATGTCGACAAGGTCACCGGCCTTGGCTTCGAAGCAGAAATGGAAGTGAAGCCAACGGACAACCTCGCACTGACGGCGGGCGTCTCTTACAACAAGACCAAGATCAAGGATCCAAATGCCTTCACCGCAGGTTGCGGCGGCGGTTGCACCGTTCTTGATCCAGTGCGTGCCGGTTCACCTGGCATTTTCTCGATCAATGGCAACAGCTTGCCACAAGCGCCACGCTTTACCGCAAACTGGACCGCAAGCTATTCCATCCCCGTCGGCGATGGTGAAGTTTATGCCTTCACCGATTGGGCTTACCGTTCAAAGATCAACTTCTTCTTGTATGAATCAGTTGAATTTAACGACAATAAGCTCCTCGAAGGGGGCCTGCGTCTTGGCTACAAGACCGACAAGCTCGACGTTGCGGCTTTCGTCCGCAACTTGACCAATGACGAGTCAGCCGTTTCTGGCATCGATTTCAACAATTTGACCGCCATGGTCAACGAGCCTCGCATTTGGGGCTTTGAAGTCGGCTTCAAATTCTAAGGCTTGCTTAGAATGAGCATTATCCATTAGCTTCTCCCGCCAAGGGAGAGGCTAATGGATCAGTGGAATCAAATCGCTGCAGAAGTCAGCGGGCCTAACGCCTTTCTTTGGGCGCTTGGTGCTTATGTCTCGATGATCCTGATCGAGCGGGCGACCTATCTTTTCCAAGAGCGTAAGCATTGGAATGAGCGCGACGCGCGCCAGAATGTCATCAACAGCAGTGTAACGGCCATCGGGGATAGCTTCCTTGGTGGGCCATTGTTTGTTGGCATCTATTTCTTTGTTTACGAAAATCTTCGCCTGTTCGACATTCCTTACCTTTGGTGGGGGTGGGTCGCGGCGCTTCTGCTCAATGATCTGGCCTATTATGTCGATCACCGGATCGCGCACCGGACGGGCTTTTTCTGGGCGATCCACACCAGCCATCATTCTTCAAAGGAAATGAACCTCACGGTCGCTTCCAGAGGGACATTGCTAGGGCTCGGAGGCACATTGTCGCCAGCTTATTTTGTGCTGTGCGCCGCGATGGGCGTGCCCTTCCTGATGTTTGTCGCGGCCAAATTCTTTGGCAATCAATGGGGCGTGTTCAATCATACGCGATTAGTTCATCGCATGGGCTTCCTCGAAAATTGGCTCGCGACCCCTGCCAATCACCGGGTCCATCATGGGACCGAACCCAAATATCTGGACAAAAACTATGGGCAGGTTTTGATCATCTGGGATCGCTTGTTCGGAAGCTTCCAGCGTGAAGAGGAAGAGCCGGTCTTTGGCCTTGTCAAGCAATTGGAGAGTGACCGCATCTGGGATATCCAGACTTCCGGCGCACAATGGCTGATCGGAGAGATGAAAACAGCGCCGCGGTTGATCGATAAGCTCCGTTATCTTTGGATGCCTCCGGGCTGGCGGCATGACGGGTGCCATTTGACGACGGAGCAGATCAGGGCAGGGGTGCCGGGCTGCATTGCGGGTCCGGTTGTAGCTTAGCTTTGCGTTGCGCCTAGCAATAGCGTCATTCCGCCTAGGCCAAGCGATAATATCCAGCGCAGTTTGAGCCACCCAATGGGAAGGTTGGTCATACGGCCAATGAGATGGTCAACCAACGGCGAAGCCATGATGCAAAGCCCAAGCAAGACCATCGACGGCGCGGGCCAGACATAGCCCCAAATCCATGGCAAGAAGGTCGCAACGCCAATCAGGCTCGGCAGCACGGCGATGCCATAGATCCATGGCATTGGTCGCTCTGCCTTCAAAGCCAAGCCCCACCAGACGCCACCCAAGAAGCTGAAGATGATCGTGGCATAGGCATAAGCAATCGCCATCGCGCCCCAGCGCAGTTCCGCATTGGCAAAGACAGTCAGCGTCGCCCAAGCGGGTGGGATCAGGCCGGAAAGGCCCAAGATGCGGGCGCTGGGCGAAAGAGGCTCGTTCTGCATCGCTTGCGCCTAATGCAGCGCGGTCCTTCTGTCAGTTTGGCCTAAAGGTCATGCAATATCCCTAGTGGCATTTGGGCGGTTCCTCCCCTATTGGCGGTGCCACTTGATTCATTTGAACGAAGGTCACCGTCAAAACCATGCGCATTGCCATCGCCTCTGATCATGCTGCTTTGGAGATGAAAGCTGCGCTTGCGGCGTGGCTCACGGAGCAAGGCCATGAGGTCAATGATCTTGGGCCCCATGATGGCACCTCAGTCGACTATCCTGACTATGGATACAAGCTTGCGAGCACAGTTGCCGGTGGAGCAGCGGAACGTGGCGTTGCGCTTTGCGGGACCGGCTTAGGCATTTCCATGGCAGTGAACCGAAATCCTGACTGCCGCTGTGCTGTGGTCTCCGAACAGCTGTCGGCCTATTTTTCCCGCGACCATAATGATGCCAATGTCATTGCAATGGGTGCCCGGATGATTGGGATCGAGCAGGCCAAAGCGTGCCTTGCGACCTTCCTCTCCACCCCCTTTGGCGGCGACCGCCATGTTCGCCGCGTCGACAAACTTTCAAATCCGCCATTTGTGAAGGAGCCTGTATGACCGCCGCTCAAAAATTAGAGACAGCCCCCGATGGCTTTTTCACCGCTGGTCTCGCCGAGACAGATCCAGAAATCGCGAGCTGGATTGGCAAGGAGCTTGGCCGTCAGCGCGATAAGATTGAGCTGATCGCGTCTGAGAATATCTGCTCCAAAGCCGTGCTCGAAGCAGCTGGCTCGATCCTCACCAATAAATATGCCGAGGGCTATCCGGGCCGTCGCTATTATGGCGGCTGTGAATATGTCGATGAGATTGAAACCATCGCCATTGAACGCGCCAAGCGGTTGTTTGGGTGCGACTTTGCCAATGTGCAGCCCAATTCAGGCAGCCAGATGAACCAGGCCGTGTTTTTGGCGCTGCTTCAGCCCGGCGATACGTTCATGGGGCTTGATCTCAATTCCGGTGGACATTTGACCCATGGGTCGCCCGTCAACATGTCTGGTAAGTGGTTTAATCCAGTCGCTTATGGCGTGCGTGAAGACGATTGCCGGGTCGATATGGACCAAGTCGCCAAGACCGCGCGGGAACATAGGCCCAAGTTGATCATCGCAGGTGGAACCGCCTATAGCCGCATCTGGGATTGGGCCGCTTTCCGCGAAATCGCTGATGAGATTGGCGCATATCTGCTCGTTGATATGTCACACATTTCCGGCCTTGTGGCGGGCGGTGCGCATCCATCGCCGATCCCGCACGCGCATGTTGTCACAACGACGACGCATAAGTCGCTGCGTGGGCCGCGCTCTGGCGTGATCTTGTCCAATGACGAAGCGCTCGCAAAGAAGATGAACAGCGCGATCTTCCCGGGCCTCCAAGGCGGCCCCTTGATGCACATCATTGCCGCAAAGGCAGTTGCCTTTGCCGAAGCGATGCAGCCAGAGTTTAAGCTTTATGCCCATGCTGTGGTTGAAAATGCC
>DLOX01000184.1:0-9398 GCA_002478575.1 Sphingomonadales bacterium UBA7473
CGGGTCAAGCCCGGAATGACGAGCGCACTTTACCCCCCAAACCGCGCAACGAAAAACCCGTCGGTGCCCACTTGCGGCAAGATGCGGACATGGCCCTGCTCATTGGCGGTAAAGCCAGCCACCAATTCTTCAGCTCGCACCGGAAGCGCAGGCAGTGCATTAAAGCCCGCGACGAGCTTTTCCCCCTCCTCAGGTTCCAACGAACAAGTCGCATAAACCAGCACCCCGCCGGGCTTCAGCCATTCAGCGGCCCGCGCCAGCATCCGGGCTTGGGTTGAGGCCAACTGCTCAATGTCTTTCGGGCGGATCCGATGGAGGACATCGGGGTGGCGCGCGAAAATGCCAGTCGCGCTGCACGGGGCGTCGATCAGGATCGCATCGGCTTGGGCCTTGGGTTCCCATTTGAGGGCATCAGCCGCGATGAGATCAGCGGTGAGTCCCGTCCGCGTCAAATTCTCCCCCACCCGCTCCAGCCGATGCTCTTCGCGGTCGACCGCCGTCACTTGCCAGCCTTGCGCAGCGAGCTGCATCGTCTTGCCGCCGGGNNCCGGTGCGCTTGAGGTTGTCCTTCAGCAGGTCGAGCCGCCGCTTCGACATGTCGAGCGCGGTCACCTTCCACCCCGCCGCCGCCAGCTGCATCGTCTTGCCGCCGGGCGCTGCGCACAGATCGATGACGCTCCGACCCTCGCCTTGGCCAAGCAAACGGGCAGGGATGGAAGCCGCAATATTCTGCACCCACCATGCGCCTTCTTCAAAGCCGGGGAGGGTCGTGATCGCTTGATCCCGCGCGATGCGGACATGTCCGGGGGCGAGACTGGTGCCTTCCAGCCGCTCTGCCCACTGCGCAGTTTGCGCATGGTCCTTGAGTGTCAGGTCAAGCGGCGGAAGCGTGCCGAGCGCTGTGGCTGCATTGCCCGTCATCGCTGATCCCCATGCCGCTTCCCAACGCGCCTCGATCTTGGGCAAAAGCATCGGGATGGAGCGGAGCTGCGCTTTTTGGCGGAACAAAGTGCCCAGCACACCGTGAACAAGCTTGCGCGGCCCGCCATCGACAAGCGGCAGAGCGGTGGAAACAGCAGCATGCTCCGGCGTTTTCAGGATCAGGGCCTGGACGAGAGCGATCCTCAGAACCATCCGCGCCTTGGCATCATCGGGCAAACGTTGCCGCGTTGCGCCATCGATCAGATCATCGAGATCGGGCAGACGTCGCAGCGTTTCAGACGCAATGGCATGGGCCAAGGCTCGGTCCTCTGATCGATCCAGACCCTTGGTCGCCGCCTTCAGCGCATTTTCCAAAGCTTGGCCGCGGCGGAGCACCGCATCAAGCAGCTGAAGGGCGGCGCGGCGCGCGGGGAGGCCAGTTGTTTCATCCATCCACACGCCCCTAGGCGAGCCGAGGGGCTTTGCCTATCCCAACGGATCAAGAGCGCTGGATCGACGGGCTGCGGGTTGAACAGCTGGTTGCCCCATACCCTCTGCCAAGTCCTGCAGCGCCTCAATCCGCAATTCCGTTGCAGGGTGGGTTGAGAACATCTGGGAAATGCCAGCGGGCACAATATAGAGCTGCGCCACGGCGGGCTTGCTCCGCGCGACAGGATTAGGAATGGCTTCCGCACCGCGCGAGATTTTGGCGAGGGCCGAGGCCAGCGCCATAGGCTTGCCGCTCATTTCTGCGCCGACCTTGTCTGCGCCGAATTCGCGGGTGCGGCTAATCGCCATTTGGACGATCATCGCGGCCAAAGGGGCAACGATCACGGCAAGGATCGAAGCCAGAGGGTTGCTCCGTCCCTCGCCATCTCGGAAAAACATGCCGAAATTGGCCAACATCGAAATGGCACCGGCAATGGTCGCGACCACCGTCATCACTAGTGTGTCGCGGTTTTTCACATGGGCCAGCTCATGCGCCATCACGCCTTCGACTTCATCGCGGCTGAGCATGGAAAGAAGCCCTGTTGTCGCCGCCACTGCGGCATTTTCGGGATTGCGCCCCGTTGCAAAGGCATTGGGATGGGGCTGATCAATCACATAGACGCGCGGCATCGGAAGGGCAGCGCGATCGGCCAATTGCTTCACCATCTGATAGAGGTCCGTCTCCGGCCCCACTTCGCGAGCATCGTGCATTTTGAGGACGATCTTATCCGAATTCCACCAAGAGAAGATGTTCATCCCACAGGCAACAACAAGCGCCACAATCGCGCCCGTTGGTCCGCCAAGCGTATAACCAAGCGCCATCAACAGCGCGGTCAAGGCCGCGAGCAACATCATGGTCTTTAGGCCGTTCATCTTGAACAATCTCCTCTGAATGCCCAATGTGGGAGGACCATATCATGATTCAAGATGGGAAGCGATCAAATGGGCCAGCGCCCCGCACATGTGAAACCACCGGCTCATCTTTCCAAAAGCCCTCCCGTGCCCAAGCCGGAACCCATGGTGCGCGGCGAAGAACCTGATCCAGAACGGCTTGATCCGGTTCGCTATGGCGATTGGGAGTATAAGGGTCTGGCAGTCGATTTTTGAGGTGTCATTCCGGGCTCGACCCGGAATCCATGCCTCGATTTCCAGACAGCCGACAGGATCAAGCTGTGAGGCATGGGTCCCGGATCAAGTCCGGGACGACGAGGCGCTTACCCCCAAAATCCTACCCTTGGCGGATGCAGCACCCCGCCTTCCATCCGCACACCGCCATCCCGATCCTTGGCCAGCAGCACCGGCCCGTCAAGATCAACCCACTCGGCCTGGTCCGCCAGAAGCAGTGCAGGCGCGATGCCAAGCGAGGTGGAGAGCATACAGCCGACCATCAGCTTCATCCCCGCCGCTTTTGCATCGGCAGCCAAAGCCAGACCTTCGGTCAGGCCGCCCGCTTTATCCAGCTTGATATTGATCACATCATAGCGGCCAATGCAGCGGGGGAGGTCTGCCCGATCCTGACAGCTTTCGTCGGCGCCCAAGGGGATGGGGGATCGCACGCCATCTAGCAGATGATCCTGCCCAGCGGCGACGGGCTGTTCGATCAACTCAACGCCATGAGGCAGGAATGAGGCCGCCATCGCGGCGACATCCATCCCGGTCCAAGCCTCATTGGCGTCCACAATCAGCCGCGCGTTCGGAGCACCGGCACGGACAGCGGACACACGATCCAAATCACCTTCGCCTGCGAGCTTTAACTTGATCAGACCATGGCCCTTCGCGGCCAGCCGGGCAGCTTCGGCCTGCATGGCCTCTGGAGAGGCGACCGACACTGTAATCGCGCTATTGATGGCCGAGGGCACTAAGGCCCCGGCCCGCGCCTCCGCAGAAACGCCCGTGGCTTTCGCGGTCCAATCCCACAGCGCCGCATCCAGCGCATTGCGGGCCGCGCCTCTGGGCATCCCGAACTGGATTGCATCGAAGCTAATCTCGAACTTAAACGCTTCAAGATCGGCAACGCAGCCCTCTGCCGTCTCGCCATGATAATAGATGGGTGTCGCTTCCCCGCGCCCGACAATGCCATCGCGCTCAAGCTCAACCAGCACAACCGCGACTTCGGTCTTTGCCCCTCGTGATATGGTGAAGGCCCCCGCGACTGGCCAAATCTCGATACGCGCGTTCAAAGAAAAGCTCATGCAGCAGGTTATGGCACCAACTGGATCAACAAAAAAACGCCTACACAAAAAAAATTTCAAAAAAAGTTTCGGCCATGTCGAAATCCCGTATCGTCAATCGTCTTCTTGATGCTGAAACCCTTCAGCAGAATGGAGAAGAACATGACCTTTGCAGTAACACCACTTTACGCCCTTCCAGTCGCCGCCATTTATTTGATCCTTTGGTTCCGCGTCACATCCCTGCGCGCCGCCACGGGCACATCCTTTGGTGACGGCGGCAATGCGCAATTGCTTCAACGTGTAAGACAACATGGCAATTGCTCAGAATGGGCAAGCTTCATCTTGATCTTGATGATCCTTGCTGAGGGCATGGGTGCCCCTGCGCTTTACCTTCATATCTCAGGCGCGTTGCTCCTCATTGGGCGCATCGCACACCCCTTTGGGCTGAAGGCTGACAATGCAGGCCATCCGCTGCGTTATGTGGGCAATGGCACGAACATACTTGCCACGCTCAATGCCATGATCTGCTTGGCCGTGAATATCCTCGGCCTCTAACCTCCATTTTTTGACCTAAGATAAGGACAAAACCATGCAATATATGCTTCTGATCTATAATGATCCCGCCAAAGAGCCTGCCTATGGCAGCCCTGACTTTGAAGAGATGATGGGCGGATTCTTCGCCGCCAATGAAAAGATGAAGGAAGATGGCGTGCTCCGCTCTGGCGAAGGCCTGCAAGGCGTGGATACCGCGACATCGCTTCGGATCAAATCAGGCAAAGTCGAAACCATGGATGGCCCCTTTGCGGAAACGCGGGAACATCTTGGCGGATATTATGTCATCGATGTGGCTGATCTGGATGCCGCGATGACTTATGCCGCGCTTATCCCATCGGCCACTTTCGGTACGATCGAAATTCGCCCATTGATGGACTATAATCCGATGGGTTAAGCCTTACGGCGAAGTGGTGAAAGAAGCCGTCCCCAAGGCCATTGCGGTGGCCAATGTTCTGGATCGTGTGATGCGATCTGATCGGGGGCGGCTGCTTTCCAATTTGGTGGCGGGCCTACGTGATATCACCCTCGCCGAAGAAGTTTTGCAGGAAGCCGCAATATCGGCGCTTTCGCATTGGGGCCGCGCTGGCCTCCCTTCATCCCCCCAAGCCTGGTTGTTGACGGTCGCAAGGCGCAAGGCGCTCGACCGGTTCCGCGGATCGAAAAATGATGCCCGCAAAGCCGAAGATTTGGCGCTGCTGGTGGTCCGCGAAGAAGAGGAGCAAGAGGAAATTCCTGACGAACGCCTTCGCCTGATTTTTGCCTGCTGCCACCCGGCGCTGGAGCTAAAGTCACGCGTTGCGCTGACGCTCCGCACCGTCTGCGGTTTGACGACGACCGAGATTGCCAAGGCCTTCCTCGATCAAGAGGCCACGATGGGACAGCGGCTGAGCCGCGCCAAAGCGAAGATCGCAGCGGCTGGCATTGGCTTTGAAGTGCCATCAGCGGACCATTGGCCTCAGCGGTTGGATGCAGTGCTGACGACCATCTATCTGATTTTCACAACCGGATATGTCGCCTCTGGAGAAGAGCCGCGCGATCTTTGCCTCGAGGCGGAATATCTGATGCGCTTGATTGATCGGCTAAGCCCCGATGATCCAGAGATTGAAGGCGCGCTCGCCATGATGATGCTCACTGCCGCGCGGCATAAAGCGCGGGTTGGCGATGATGGGGCAAGCCTGCCGCCCGCCGAACAAGATCGTAGCCTGTGGAATGACGAGCGGATCGCGGAAGGCCGAGCTCTTCTCGCCCGAGCCATGGCGCGGCGAAAGGCCGGGCCGTTTCAAATCAAGGCCGCCATCGCCGATTGCCAAATGTTGGATGGCGGGCCGGATTGGCCGCAGATTGCAGGGCTTTATGGAGCACTTTGGCAGTTTGAGCCAACGCCAGTGGTCACCCTCAACGCAGCTGTCGCGGTGGCCGAAGCAGGCGATGTGGCGCGCGGGCTCAACATCGTTGAAGGGCTGGCGGATGAGCTTTCCGATTATCAGCCATGGCATGCGGCGCGAGCGGCACTGCTCGCGAAGGTCGGGAAAGCAGCGGAGGCAGCAGGGGCCTACGCCCAAGCCATTGCCGCAGCCCCGGGAGAGGCGGAGAAATTGTTTCTGGAAAGCCGTCTCGCAGCCTTGGCTTAGGCCCGTCTTTCCGCCATTCACGAAAGCGACAGGCGCTGTGGTGCAGAGGCATCGGGACTGGTGAAAAGGGATATGATGATGCGGAACTTGGTGTTGACGGTGGCGATGCTCCCTTTGCTCAGCGGTTGTGCCGTTGGCCTTGTGAAAGATGTGGTGACGGCCCCCATCAAAGTCGGTGGAGCCGTCGTCGATGCCGCCACAACCAGCCAATCCGAAGCCGACGAAAAACGCGGCCGCCAATTGCGCCAGCAAGAAGAGCGGATCGGCAAACTCATGCGCAAACGCGACAAGTTCGCGCGGGATTGCCCCGAGTCAGAGACCGCCTGCATTAAGGCTGGGGAGCTTGAAGCACAGATTCAGGAAGAGCGCTCGCGGGGGATTTAGAGCGCTTTGGTTTGTTGACAGTGTGTCCTTCGCTGGAATTGATCTTGGTCAAACTGAGGCAACCGCTATAAGAAGAAAATGGATGATAAAATTGCGTCGCCACTTGTCGGAGATCGTCCTCTGCAAAGTGGTCAACCAGACAGGCTAGGTTATCGCGATGTAGCAGAGCGTATTGCATTGTCGCTAATCGATCACGCCTCTGACGGTGGGTTAGTCATAGGCCTTGAAGGAGCTTGGGGCTCAGGAAAATCAAGCTTGCTCTACTTGATAGAGGACGCTCTGAAGCAGGTGCCAGAACAACAACAGCCGACGGTAATAGACTTTCGTCCATGGCTGGTGGGTAGCCGTGACGCGTTACTTACAAATCTGTTTTCTGCGATCTCAAAGGGTATAGCCAGCATCAAGTTGTCAGATGGAAATGCAACTGAAACCACTATTATAAAGGTCAAGGAGACTGCGGAGGCGCTGAGGAAGTTTGTTGCCGGCATTGGAAAAGTTGGTGACATGGTTGAGGCTGCGGGGGACGTTGCCGATTACAAACTCGCTAAGTTTTTTGGTGCTCTTCTAAAAGGGGGCAGAGAAGCTACGAAAGACAGGCCTGAGGATGTTTCTCTCGATATTTTGAAAGACAAGCTGGTAAGCTCTCTACGAGAATTGGGTCACCGATTTGTTATAACGATTGACGATGTAGATAGACTTGAACCGTCTGAAGTCATTGAAGTTCTGCGACTAGTTAGGTCAGTTGCAGACTTTCCCAATGTGATTTATTTGTTGTGCTATGATAGTGCTATACTTTCTCATAGCATACAAAAAGCTGCGCAAGTACGCGATGGCCAAGCTTATCTGGAGAAGATCGTTCAACTTACGGTTATGGTTCCGAAGCCCGAGCCCTTTCAGCTGCGGCAGTGGTTTACGGATGAGCTCAAGCTAATTGCAAAGACCAAGACAGACGACGAGCTAGCGCGACTGAGATTAGTGGTCGATTATGAAGGCAGCCGACAGCTTCGAACGCCTCGAGCGGTCGTCAGAATCCTTGACTCAATAAGGTTCTTTTGGCCTCCCCTAAGGGCTGCAGGCGCAGACTTGGCCGATTTGGTTTGGCTATCGTTGATTAAGGATGGAAATCCGGGGCTCTACAGGTGGATCGAGGACTACTGCGGGACCGCTGCGGTCCTTTCTTTGCGAACTGGTCAAGTCGGCGACAACGAAAGAATTGAAGAAAATAAGAAGCTCTCCAAATTGGTCAGCGAATCGTACTTCAGCGATCTAACTTACCGGCACTATTTTGCAGATCAGCTGGCGGGTTGTGAATTGGACTACGGGAAAGATGCAAGTAATTTCAAATTACATCAGAAGGTCCCAGACCATGTAAGGGACAAGTCCATTAAGGATTGCCGCCTTTCCAGTCCTGATCATTATCGGCTGTATTTCGCCTTAGCGGGACCTGCACATGCTCTAACCCAACATGACCTTGATCAGCTTTGGTCGGCTTCCGACCTTTCTGAGCAGAATTTGGGTGAACTCATTCTAAGCTGGCACTTACAACTAACCCCGAATTTGCTGAGTAAAGCTGATATCCTCCTGGAAAGAATGAAGGAAATTGACCCGGATGTTTTGACGGCCAGTCGGTCTAAGTGCTTCCTTGTCGCTTTTTCGAACGTTCTTGATGAAGCTTATCGACGCCGTTCGTTTGATTTATTTTGGTTTAACTCCGTTTGGGATCGCGCGGAGAGAATTGTTCCGATCCTTTTGTCGAGGATTTCGGATGCTGAACGTTCCGCCGTTATTGATGTAATGTTTCGGGATGGTTTGGCGATTAGCTGGCTGTCAACGCTCTTTCGTAGCGAGACATTTGCTCATGGGCGCTTTGGCGATCGCAGGAAACAGAATTCAGAATGGGTGTTTTCTGACGTGGAGTTGGACATGGTCAGCAAGACACTGCTTGCTCGCTACAAGCATTTGAGTCTGGATCAGATTTTAGGCACCGTAAGCCCAGTCACCATACTCTATGCTTGGAAGCAAGGTGGGGATGAAAATGGCCCTCAGTCAATCATCGAAAGCAGTATTGCGAGTGAGAAAGATTTAATTGAGACTTTGGATAGTCTTCGAAGCCTTATGCGATGGCGAGATATCTCAAGCTTCCTAGATGTCGACGAAGTATGGCCGCGAGTAATTGCCACTATTGAAGAAAGTCAAGATGTTGCTCTCTCGGAACGCGCGAAGCTCATCAAGTCTGACTTCGAACTGCAGTCTGAGATGTAGTCCCTCTACCAAGGAGTTCTAACCCATGCCCCGCCCTTTCAAACAAGTCGATGTCTTCACCTCCGTCCCGATGAAGGGAAATCCCGTTGCCGTGGTAATGGATGGTGCGGGTCTCTCCGATGCTCAGATGCAGCAATTTGCCAATTGGACCAATCTGTCTGAGACGACCTTCATCTTGCCGCCGAGCGATCCTGCGGCGGATTATCATTTGCGCATCTTCACGCCGAAGATTGAGCTGCCCTTTGCGGGGCATCCAACGCTTGGGTCTGCCCACGCGGCGCTGGATGCGGGGATTGCAACGCCCAAGGGCGGTAAGCTGACGATGCAATGCGGCGTAGGGCTGGTTGATATCGCAGTGCCCGATGATTGGCGGCGCGAAGGCCTCAGCTTTCGCTTGCCCCAGCATAAGATGTGGGCCGCGCCAGACCCGAAAGCGCTCATCGATGCCATGCGATCCCATGGCCAGTTGAAGGCAGATCCTTCCGTGGTTGATGTTGGGCCCCATTGGGTGATTGCCGAATTTACGAACGCGGCGGATGTGTCTGCCTTCGCGCCCAACCTGCCTGCCTTGGCCGATTATGACCGCGCCCATGGCACTACAGGCCTCACCATCTTTGCCGAAACCGGCGATGGGAAAGGCGGGATCATCGTGCGATCCTATGCGCCGCTCGATGGCATCGCTGAAGACCCAGTGTGCGGCAGTGGCAATGGCTCCGTCGCGGCTTATCGGCTGGAAACCGGCTCTGTGGCGCGCAGGCAAAGCTATGTCGCGAGCCAAGGCCGAGAGATTGGTCGCGATGGCATCATCCGCGTCCGCATTGCTGAGGATGGCATCCATATCGGTGGCAACAGCGTGACCTGCGTGGACGGCATGGTCACGCTGTAGCCATTTCGCCTCCCCCACGCTAAGGGGCGTCGATGAACAATATCATTCCGGTTATGGCGGGCGGCGCGATTGGCGCTGCGCTGCGTTATGGGGCGACCC
>DLOX01000184.1:9425-9806 GCA_002478575.1 Sphingomonadales bacterium UBA7473
CGACCCTTGCCCTGCCGATGCGCAGCGGCTGGCCATGGGGCACATTGGCCGTCAACATCATTGGCGGCTTTGCGATGGGCTTGCTTGCGGCGGGCCTCATGAAGGGCAGCGCCAGCGAAGCCATGCGGCTGTTTGTGGGCGTTGGCATCTTGGGCGGCTTCACGACATTTTCAGCCTTCAGCCTTGAGAGCTTTCGCATGATCGAAGGCGGCGCTTGGGGACAGGCAGGCGCTTATGCGTTCGCGTCCGTCATTGGCTCTATCGCAGCACTGGCCGCTGGATATGCGTTGGTGCGCGCATGAGCGATCAAGTCCGCAGCTTCACGGTAAAGCCCGATGATGATGATATCCGCTTGGATCGTTGGTTCAAACGGCATTTGCC